>NZ_RCXU01000013.1:0-115285 GCF_004167315.1 Blautia sp. aa_0143 | reverse complement strand
AGAAAACGCATACCGCTAAATCAGAATGGATGTACCGCTAATTTCAGAATAGGCGTACCGTTCGAGCAGAATTTGCAGTTTCGTTCCGTCAAACGATGTGATCATACTTTCACCCATAATAAAAACCTCCCTTTTCTTGCTGCGAGATACATATCCCCATTATATGTCTCACGCTATCTGATAGGTTTATCATATCATGAAATCTGTATTTTGATAACTCCTATTACTAATTATCAGCAATTATATGATTTTTACAAAAAGTAATGAAAAATAGAGGAGTGACATATTTTGTTCTCTGAACTATACTCATCTCATATTGCGTAATCAAATTGATACAATTTAAAAATCGGAGCTATCGTTTTTTGAGTATACGAAAACGCCCATGGTTAGGGCGTTTTCTGTAATGCTGGATGCATCCTCGTAGGTGCGGTTATCGTTTTTCGAGTAGGGATTGTACCTTTTTCGTGAGTAGGAAGGCAAAAATTTAACGATACTATCGTTTTTTGAGTAGGAATCGTTAAATTTGCACCCTTGGAGTTGAAAATGCACCCTACCGTTAAATTTTAGAGTGGTAAATATTCCTCACTGTAAACATAGAACTCATTTATCGTGAAAATTGCTATTTACTACATCAATGATTTTCTCATAAGGTTCAGCACGTACTATAAACTCTTTTCCATGAAAATCTTGAAGCATTTTAAAACATTTAATTCCTTTATTCTTGCAAACCTCATATAGTACACTCTCATTTTCCTTAGTTATTTTTGCTCCCATATACAACGCTACTGGTCTAAGAGACGCAATTTTTCTATATGGTTTATACTCATCATTAAAATTGGGTGTAAATAATCTCCATTCATTTTCATACTCCCAATCTATTGATTTTGTAAGCATACATTTCGATACAATTAATATATCCTCATAATATAGATCCATAGGAATTTGATTTTTCTCATATAATAATGCTTGCATCACAGTTGAAAAATAAGCCGTTGCGTCAAAACGCTCTTTCGTATAAATAATTGGTGCAAGTGAATAATTCAACATAAAATTATTACAGCATCTAATATCTATACAATTTTGGGTACACTCCTTAAGTATTGACTGAAAATCATATTCTAAACAAAAACCCTTATGGCTATCTGCATAATGCCCCCACATAAGCGTTGAATTATTTTGTTCTGAGAAACATGCTATTTGCTTTTGTGCTTCTTCTGCCTGAATGCCAATATAAAACCTATGTACCATTTCCTCAAAACTGGTCCCTATAAATATACTCAAATATTTTTTTAATATATCTAATTTTTCTTTCACATCCTTTTCATCAATAACATCTGGAATATTTTTAATCATCTGTTCTATATCTATTGATGGATATGCCCTTTTAATCTCTGGCAGAATCCCCCCTTCTTTTAAAACGTTAATTAATTGAAAAAATTTCTGGCTTTCCAATGACTGGGTAATTTTTCCCCAAAGCGTTTCAAAATTGTAACAAGGCACACATTCATATGGATCGTTAAACTCCCAAATACTGGTCCCCCAGATTTGATCTTCTTTCAATGCTTCTATTGAATATTCATTACATCTTCTAAACCGGAACAATCTTTTGGGAGTATTTGCTAAAAGCCAGCCACGTATTTTACTCAATTTTTCAAACGCATTTTCCTTTGAATTTGTACTATTGATTATTGTTCCATATAATAATTCAGCAAATTCTTTTCTATCAACCATATTATAAATCCTCTTATACTCAAACTTTACCTCCAGCAAAACCTCCGGAATTACTACTTAGAGTATAATCTTCCATATTCTTAATAACATAATACTAAACAATCTCACTGTATCCATGCCCTACTTTGTGTGGAAAAACAAACCATCTCCAGCAGTTTCTTTTCTGCCCGGACTTTATCTCCTGAAAAGCAGTCTGATAATAGGTCTGTTGTACTATTGAAAAACATTCTAAATCATCATTCATTTTAGCTCCCATCTAAATATACCATCACTTTATTGCCAAAAACAGTCTGAGAGCAGTATTTCATAATCCCTTATGTCCAGTTCCAATTCATTAACCGCTTTTTTTGCAGCGTTATAATCTTCCGAACTGTGATAATAAAATTTCCACTTTGCATTCTTTGAAATACAGCATTTCAAATATGTAAAATATGGCATATCTACCTCTCCGAAAGAATGTCCAATAATTTCAACATTATTAACTCCCGTTAGTTGCCGAAAAAATTTTCCTCTGAAGGCCATACATTCATTTGTATTCTTAAAAGTTCGCTCATAATAGTTCGCAACTGCATTGTATATACTTTCTTTTCCTTCGTCATATTCTTCAGCAGCCCTTTCAGCTTTCTCACGATATTCTTCTATTTTCTTCACATTTCCATGTCCCAGAATTGGAGGTTCATCACAATATGGATATAATCCGCCATGAATATGTAATATATGGTTAGACGGTACACGATATATACGTTCCAATACGCTGGTATAATTAAATGTAAAAAAATAATCCTCGGAGTTATCAATAAAAGTAGCCTTCATTGGCGCTGCTTTGAATAAACGTACCTGCCTAATCCATTTGCCTACATATTCATTAAGTCCCTCAATAAATCTATATTGTTCTTCCCAATAATCATCCATTGTGTCTTTTATTCCAACCGGACCTCCATCTAAGTCCAAATCATCTACTATTGATTTAGAAAAGTCCAACATCTCTGCTTCATTCGCTTCGCCAAGCCCATATTCAAAATTTTTCCACAGTGTTTTATATATAGCGTCATCCCGGCGATTTTGAATGTTTTTATTCTTTTTGAATCGCTTATCCAGCCTTTCAAAAGGAGCAATACTATACAAATTCTCCATCTGTACGAGAAAATCTTCTGCATATTTTTCGAGATACTTTCTAAAATCCCAATACGATGTCTTCAACCCATGTGCTCTATCAAATCCATTTCCTATTACAAATAACGTAGACATCCTATCCTCCTTTCCAACCGATAAATCTAAATCATCATAATTTATAAATTACAATACTCCATCAAAAATTGTATACGTTCTATCTGCTGTAAATTCTTGCTCATATTATCAAAATACTTATTTTTTCTACTACTTATTTTTCTTAACTTCATAAACATTACTAAATTTCGATTTTGAGTTTCATCAAAATATCTAAGCCTTTCACGAATACTTCTAATATCATGAAGGTTAACATATGCCATAAGTGCACCGTTAATTCCTGAAACCATATCAGATAATTGTATCCATCTACTATTTTTAGAATTTAAAAAATCATAATTAGGGGCCTTATTAACGCAATATGTATCTATGTATGTTTGAATATTGCTCTCTACTATTCCGCATTTATCAAAATGAATATTAGAATTTGGAAAAGCAACTGCCCTCATTGCATATATGGGAACAAAATTTTCAATAAGTAATTTATCTGTATTATCTTCTAAAAATAACAAATGATTTATTCTGCGCGATGTTTTTGTTCCTTGTCGCAGCAATTCAAGCGCAAAATCTTCTTCTATACTTTGAGGAGTTAATGATTCAATCCAACAGATAAGTTGTTCACAAAAACTCGATATTTTATCTTCTTTTATATTGGGGTAATCATACTGAGCCAGCAAACTAAGTAATCCTTCTTGGTCATTTACAGCATAATTATATAATATATTTTTAACTTCATCATGTATAAACGGCAATTCTAAAACTGAATCCACAATGTCTACTAAAGAATAATAAAGAAGATTTTGTGTTGCCCAATGAATATAAACCCGATTAGACTGAAGTAAAGTTTCCAATAAAATCGAAACCTTGTCTGATTTTAATATATCAACAAAGCGTTCACTATCCTCTCCATTATAATTTGCGATATGCTTTAGCTTTACATCCGTAATATTTTTTTGAAGTTCAAATTTACGAAAAAGTTCTTCTATTCTAATCGGGTCAGAATCACCCTCAAAGGCTATTCCTGATAAAACAAAATCATTGTACCATTTTACATTTGTATTTCCTTTAATATCCTTGAAACGAAATTTTACACAGTTATTGCTTTCATCCAGATAAATCGTATAGCACTTAAAAAAAGAATCTATTATCCAAAGCAATTCTTGATCGCTTTGCCCGGAAAAGTCTTTAATAAACCAACTTATTACATCATATGAAATGCCTGTTTCCAACGCCCATATTAAAAAATCATTCGTTATAATTCCTTTATTACGATTATTATAATTCACAATTTTCTTTATATCTTCTGATTTTTTTAATTCATCTGGGATATTCTCAAAATATAGTGGAGCATTTCCAAATGTAAAATCTTGTGATGTCAAAAAGCTAAGTTGATTAAATTCATTTTTTTCTTCCAATTTTCAATCTCCTTAATAGTATCGTATCCGTCCTATCTAATTTGTAAATTAATTTTGGGGAATTATCATATACTACACGATTATACCACAGTTCACAGGCCATTACTATATAATGTCTTTCTGCCATTTAATCGCTATTCGTTTTCCTTCACACCCCAAAACGCTCTGCTGAAGCAGTGCGCCAATGTGTTTCTTTCATATTAAATTGCCCGGAACATTTTCTGTGTGGCAGGGGCACATTCTCTTGGCCTGCTCAGTTCATCCGCCGCATCCTCCAAACCAAGATGGGTATAGGCGTTGAGCATCACCTCGATGTCTGAATGCCCCATCAAATACTGAGGCGCCTTCGGATTCATGCCTGATTTTGCCATGTTGTTGCAACAAGTGTGGCGACAGACGTGTGGACCTGTCAAGTATGGAACAAAAAAATAATTCTTTTTTTCTTGCTAGAAAGTACCTGATCATTTCACTCAGATACCTCAGCACTTTGATTATTTTCCACAAAACCGCAGTTGTCCAGAACATTTTATCTCTACAAAAAAAGAATACGCTCCTCAATGGACCGTATCCCAGATGCATATAAGTATTCATCGTTACACTGATGACAGAATGACCCAACAGATACTGGAGTGTCTTTGAATGAGACAGCCATTAATAATCACATACATGAAGTCTTCCCTTACCTCATAAACATCTCTCCATATCTATAATTTTCATCATTTTCTCTATATATTACACACAAAAAAAGAAGAAGCTGTCCACACCGCGATAGCTTCCTCTCACTCATGCTGTTCTATTTTATCTGTATCCATACTCTTCTTCAATCGAGATTAAGAATCTCAGATTTGCTTTTTCAATATCGTTAAATTCGTCCCACTCAACGACGTGTTTATTAGTTTCTCTGTACCAGTTATATTTCTGGTAATGTATGTCATTTACCTCTCCAGCATTAAACATCTGACCATGTCTTGCATAGATTTCATTGATAGACATTCTTAAAAGCCTCTGAAATCCTACTGTCTCGTCATTGCTCAGAGCCAACACCATTTCTTCCGAAAGCACTTCGCTGCTACTCTTAGCAAATACAAAGCCTTCATCATCGACTGGGGATTGCATTTCATTCTGAGTAACTGTATCCTGTACCTCAGCTACGTTCTGCTCTGGATATACACTACTATAATAGCTTGTTCCACCCATGATTGCTACAGCACAAATAATTACTACAATCACGTACTTAAACTTTATTGTAACGTCAAGACCTACAAAAGCACCTTCTTCCTTCTGGAAAGAAATGCTTCTACCATCCTCACTTCCAACAGAATACCTTTCGCTACTAATCATCAAAGATCCCCCCTCTCGGAGTGAGCTTGGTAACTGTAGTGGTCTTCCAAGTGAGTCCCAGCTTAAATTTAATGCCAGTCGGTCCAACCTTTACGGAAGCCTCTGGTGATCTTTCCTTGCATACAGCCTGCTGCACTTCGTACTCAATTCCATTAGCAACAAACATATCTTTAACTGTCTGTGCTAATGCATATGCTTCATTCTTTGAAACATACGCTCCCTGATTATTCTTTACGATCCCGCATCTTGAAGGATCGATTAAGGATGTATTCTTCAACCTTGTTCTCTCCTTTTTCTTGATTTGATACCACGGACATAAAGAAGGCATATCTCTCTGGTGTCAATTCACCGAACTGTGCAAGAGACATCATAGTCTCAAACACTTTTTTGTTCTCATGTTGTTTCAAGGCCTTCTGGTATGATGCCAGATTGGATTCAGCCTTCTTTACACGCCGTCCAGTTGTCAAGCCAAATTCCATATAGCTACCTCCATTTAAATATTGGGATTTGCGTATGCAACCATAAACATCTGGAACATCTCTTTATCAAGTGCCTTATTCTTGGCAAGCTCAACCATAGTATCGCAAAGTTTGTCACGATCCATTGTACGATGCTCCAACTCTTTTGCGCGGTACTCCAATGTTTTGAGCGCCACCTCTTTTTTTACCTCCACTTCATGATATCTCTGAAATGGTGCTGCAACTGCGTTAGGAATTACAGCAACAAGCTGAGTAGCAATCTCAGTACCAGAAATCTGAATGTCATTAGATCTGGTATCAACAACTTCATAATCCATGATGTTCATAATCTCGTTCTTTTCTGCCATTGTTTTCTCCTCTCGTCAAATCGGTGTAATACCATTTGCTGTTACAAACATTAGTTGCTCATATCTGCCCCCCTTTCCGAGCACTAACATTCATACTATTCACATTATTTTCATACCAATATCCTACCATTTTTAAGCATTTTTAACAATAACAAGTCAAAATCACAAACTGCTTTGAAAATTGCGTTTTTGACATAATAGTATTTGTTTTCATTGAGTTTTTGACAAAGTTGGAATATACTATAACTATAATAGGAAGGGGGAGCCGTTATGGATAACAAGATTGAAAAAGATGTGCTGAAAAAATCGTTCACACAAATTTTCGCCTACCAACTGGATGAAGTGAATAAAGATGCAAGATATAACGCTTATCTTGTTCCTTTACGTTGGTTTGTGAAACTTTATACAAGAAGAACTCATAAAATAACGATGGGGGATATCGCTATGCAGATGGGGACCGACTTGGCCACATTTTCAAAAATGCTACATCATGGCGTTACCAAAGACAATCGTCGGATCACAGCTGAACATATTAATCGCATTTGTGAGATAATTGACATTCCTCTTTCGTCAATTCTTTTTTTATATGAATATAAGGAAGATGTTGAAAAAAAATTATGGCGTGATGACTTTGAAAAATTGACAAATTTACTCAGAGGAAATTTTGATGAAATCCTTTATCCAGCGATATTTTATGATATTAACAGTGGGAAAAAAGTGTCAAAACCAGCTAATACGAAGGACTCTACCAGCTCCTCAGTCTCTAAAAATTCTATCCTAGAACCGATTAGAGGGAAATGGTACTTTTATTTTCCAAGTAGCGACTCTGAAATAAAAAACCAGAGAGAAAAGACCCTAAAAAAGAATCCAAACCATGTACCGGAAAGTCCGGAGTTGGCTGAGCTATTTGACCTTTACTTACCAGACCATATTTATTGTGGTATAGTAAATATTGAATCCAAAAATGGCGAATACTATGCAGTACTAAAATACATGACAAATCCTTCCAAGCATAGAATACTATGCTATGAAGGCAGTGTCTCTTCTCCGGTCGATAACACTTCCATCTTCTGTTCCTTAACGAACCAGAGAAATGGTGATATCATGTACATGATAATGTCCAAACCTTCTGCTGAAATGAGACTGCAATACCTTATGGCTTCCGTTTTAACTTTATCTCATCATCAAGATGAAGAAAAACATCGTCCTTGTTCATTACGTATGGTTCTTAGCCGTAGACCAATCGAATTTGATTCGAAAGCTTATAAAGTAATGATCTCAAATTTAATGATGAACGAAGCGGTCATTTCGATAGACGATTATGGTTACAGCCAACTAAAAGAAAAGCAAAAAGAGTATGATTCATCTGCCCTTGACTACTTCCTTGAGAAATATCCGACTATTGACAGCCTTCCTAGAATACCAAAACGTTTGACTGTACGGGATTGTGCCTACATCAATGAAAAGTTTCTTGATAGTTTCGAAGATTCTTTTGAAGAAATAGATATCCTATATCTTGAGGCTCTACTGCGACGTCACTCCACTGCACTTTGGTATTCAAAAACTAAAGCCACGAAAATCAACAAGGTTCTAAAAAAGATTTCTGCTAAAAACATTAGCTTCAAAAAGAAGGGGCTGTCGGGAAATCAATGTCAATAAGTTAAGGACATTGCAATAGACTCCCGTATGAAATTTCAAATGGTTGAGAGCAAGAATTTCTGCTTTCAACCATTTTTTCGTATAGCAAATAAAGCAGTCTTATTTGACTGCATGATTCTATGCCTTTACAGTATTTTTTATAGTATCATAGAAGACCTTTTAAATCTTTATTTACAGAAAAACTTCATAGTCTCGGTTATTTTTATTGCAAATAAAATAAGCCCCGGAACCAGCATCTCCACACTGAATTCCGGGGCATCCGTCTCTTTCTATATTATTGTCTCAATCTCCGTACCGTTCCTGAACCGGAACACTATCCTTCCATCGTGGTACACCGTCGCATAATCCACCAGGCTGTGGAATAGCTTCACATCAAACTCCAGCGGTAACTCCTCCAGCTCACTCAGTTCAAACAGGAACCCGCTGAAAATATCAAACTTGATTTCCCGGCTCTCCCGGTCTTTCTTCAAACTATCCATCCGGCTCTCCAATGCCGCATACTTATTGACATATCCCTCATACTTCCTTCGGTAATCGTTCTGGTCCAGTTTCCGGGTTGCGTTCTCCACCACCAGCTTCTGGATCAGCCCGGTGACTACCTCCATCTCGCCGCTGACCGTTTCCAGCTCTTTTTCAATGGAACTGCAATCCCCAAGCACATCCATCACCGCCCGGCAGTCATCGATAATCGTCTCCCGGTTTTCCAGTAACCGCCCTAACGCCTCCAGAAATAATTCCTGTATCCGTTGTTCATACAAATGCGGGGTGGTACACTTGCTCTCGCCCTTAAATTTGGCATTGCACTGCCAGATAGTGCGTTTATACTTGCTGTTGGAATGCCAGACCTTGGAACCAAAGAATTCCCCGCAGTCCCCGCATTTCAGCTTTGCAGAAAACGGCCCGCAGCAGTTATGGCTCCGCCCCATATTCCTCCTGCGTTCCATCTCCAGCTGTACCATCTGCCACTCTGCAGGTGCGATGATGGCGTCATGGCTGCCTTCCACATAATACTGCGGAACCTCGCCCTCATTCACCTTCCGCTTCTTGGAAAGGAAGTCCACCGTATAGCACTTCTGGAGCCTGGCATCGCCCTTGTACTTTTCATTGGTCAGTATGTTCTCAATCGTCCGGTGCTGCCACCGCTGTTTCCCGGTCGGTGTGGGGATCTTCTTTTCCATCAGGTACTTGGCAATGGCGTAAGGCGTCTTTCCCTGCATGAACATCCGGTAAATAAGCCTTACAATTTCTGCCTCCTCCGGCACGATCTCCATCTGCCCGTCCTCCCCTTTCTGGTAGCCGAGGAAAGAACTGTAGGCGATGCTTACCTTGCCGTCTGCAAACCGTTTTCTTTGTCCCCAGGTCACATTCTCTGAAATGGACCGGGATTCTTCCTGCGCCAGGGAGGACATGATGGTGATCAGCAGTTCCCCCTTGGAGTCAAGGGTGTAAATGTTTTCTTTCTGGAAGTACACCTCCACGCCCTTTTCCTTTAGTTTCCGCACCGTAGTAAGGCTGTCATTGATACCTACGGTCCTGCTATCAAAGACATCATTCACGAACAGGGCGGAAACGCAATCATGAGCGCAATCGATTTCGGACTGGATGTAGATGTAACCGAAGATGCAGAAGGAAATCATCGTGTCATCATCAAATTCGATGGTAAACTTCTACCTTATGCCAAAAAGGGAAAATACCCGTGGTAGAAATAAAAAAGAAGAGGCTGTCAATAATCAGCCCCTTCTTTTTCATTTCTTATTCTACCTCTTCCGGCTCCATACTGAGCATATGGCCTTCCTGATTTCCAATATCATATTTCTGTCCGTATTCCTTGAAATACTGGTAGTAGTCCGCACTGTTTGTGGGATAGATCTTGGAATCGTGAATATGAAGATCAGATCCTGTCTCTCCGCTCTTCATAAGTGCCACCATAGCACTTGCACAGTGAGTTGCGATACGACAGAAACTGTTAAGGATATCACTAAATACCGTTCCCTCTTCCAGTCCGCATTTGCCCTGGCTCAGTCGCTCTGCATGACGCATCTTCAGTACATCACAAAGTCCTGTGATCACAGCTCCGAGAGGTGCTACTCTCTGTGCCATTTCTTTATCATCTTTCATGAAAGCATTGCAGGTTATATTGATATCCTCACGAACTGCCTCCATAACAACATTCAGCTCATCCCAGGCTTCCTGTGAAAAATTCGTATGGTTATCATGCATTTCATTGGACATATGAGCAATGTAAGAAGCATGATCACCGATACGCTCAAAGTCATTGATCGTATGCAGATACAGTGAAGTCTGTCTTGTCTGTGCAGAATTCATCTCTCTCTTTGTCAGCTGGATCAGATACTCTCCTAGACGACTTTCATACTTGTCGATCAGATCCTCTTTTCGCTGAACCTTATCATACTTATCCTGCTGATAATCATTCAGAAGATTCATGGCTCTGTTGACATTCTTACGGAGCTTCTTGGACATTCCGTTCATTACACGGTGACACTGTGCGATAGCAAGGGCCGGGTAATTCAGAAGACGCTCTTCCAGAAGATCAAAGTCTGCCTCATCTTCCAGATCTTCTTTGTCATCCTTCACAAGCCAGCATACCAGCTTCTCGATCTTTGGAATGAATGGAAACAGCACGATAACCGTTGCCAGACGGAAAACTGTGTTCAAAAGTGCGATCGCTACCGGTGTCATGGTCATATCCATAAATGTAAAATGTACAAACGCATTCACGGTATAAAAGATCACAGACCAGAGAATCAGACCAAACAGGTCATTGATCAGATATACAAGAGCCGTTCTTTTACCGTTCTTATTTGCTCCGATGGCTGAGATCAGAACTGGACATGCAGCACCAACACCGATACCAAGAACGATCGGAAATGCACTTGCAAATGTCAGGATACCGGTTACGGAAAGAGCCTGGAGCACACCGACTGTTGCAGACGCACTCTGGAGTACCGCAGTAAAAGCGATACCTACGAGAATACCTGCGATCGGATTGGAAAACATAGTCAGCATCTTGATGAACATCGGACTCTCACGCAATGGAGATACCGCACCACTCATCATCTGCATACCTGTCATCAGGATCGCAAAACCAAGCATGATATTTCCCACGTTCTTATGTAAGGTACGCTTACAGAACATACGGAAAATAATACCAACTACAGCCACAACAGCAGAAATAGTTGCTGTGGAAAGAACACTAGCGATTCCATTAGATCCTTCAATATAAGAAAGACATAAGATCCAGCCAGTAATACTGGTTCCGATATTGGCTCCCATGATGATACCGATCGCCTGTTTCAGTTTCATCATACCGGAGTTTACAAAACCGATCACCATAACTGTCGTCGCAGAAGACGACTGGATCACACTGGTAACACCAGTACCAAGTGCGACACCCTTCAGCGGAGTATTGGTCATCTTATAAAGAAATGCTTCCAGCTTATTACCTGCTGCCAGCTTCAGACCATCGCCCATTAGGGACATACCAAACAAAAATAATGATACTCCACACAACAAAGATAAGATCATTGAAAAAATTGCCATAATTTTCTCCTTTGTCATACTCGCTTCCTGTCATAACCTGTCAGGAGCCATGTTATCCTGAAAATGCGACTTTACATTTCCTTAATCTGGATTTTTCTTATTTTTAACATTTTCCCATTTATTATGCCACATCAATTTCCATATTACAACAACAGATTTATTTCGAAAATAAAAAAATTCGAAGGCAGCGGATTATCTTCCAAAACTCTGCCCTCGAAATGGGGATTTTTGAGTGATTTTTCACAAAATTTTCTATTTTTCCAGGCGCATCAGCATATCATCCAAAATATCTTCCAAATACCCTCCCGTTGTTTTTTCCCCTTCTTTTTTTATCTGGAGCATCGCTTTCAAATCTTCATCGGACAGGCAGATGATCAGTTTCCCGCTTTCCCGTAGACTTCCCCGTGCAGCCATTTTCGCATGTTTATCCGCTCCTTTTCTGGAAATAATGATCGCAACTTTACGGAGAGCTTTTCGTACAGATATTTTTCTGTAGTGTAAATTTCCCTCTGAGTAATAGGCTTTTCATAGTTTTTAAACTCGAACACGATATACTTCGTAGAAAAATACTTACAGATCGTGTCAAAAAAATCCTGTGTCACCCCGTTTTTGATCTTACAGCACATGTCAAAACGATACAGATCTTCCTCTGTTGTCTTCTGCTGCTCCCACAAAGTCAGATATTCTCCAAGGATATATTTCAGAATAGAAACACAAAGTTCCTCATATTTCTTGAAAGCTGCACTACCGGTCTCCAACACTTTTAACTGCGCTATATAGCTGTCAGCAACCGATTCCGGATCCGTATTCTCCATCTGGCTGCTTTCCTCAAAGATAAAAGGCTCCGGTCTCTCCGGTTCTATGTTTTCCACCGAATAATTCAGAATCGAGATCAGTTCGTTCTTCAGTTCCGGATAGTCCTCAAAGAGCCACAGCACATTTCGGATGTCCCAGACATATCCAAGCTTCGCCTCTTCGTACTTTCTCTTAGTCTCATCAGAGACCAGATTCGCCACTACACAGATATTTTGTAATGGCAGATCCTTTTTCTGATCTGACACTGCTTTTCCAACCAGACGGCTATAACTCTGCAACCGTTTAAGTGTAGCGATTTCTTTGGAATCACTGTACATTCTGGTCATAAAGACCCATTCATCGCTTTGGAAAGAAACCCCTTTATATGTAAGGTATTTTTCAAAAAGCTGCTTAAAGCGGGCCATATTTTCCCAGTTTTTCATCTGCACATCACCCTCTGAATTTATATAGGGTTCTACGCAGAGATTGCGAACGACCTGTTCTGTCACTTTTATGTTCGGCGCATATATCAGGCTTCTGTACATCCGGCTTTTGTTTGGCACAGAACGTGGAAAATCTTCCGGAAATCCCTTTAATCTGGCTATTTCTTTGTGTGTGATCTTATGATAGACGCCATGGATACGGATCAGCGGCATTTTTATCAGATTCAGACGAACCTGCCCGGATTCCCGATAACCGCCTTTTTCCCAACACAAAACGCTGTCACCGGCATGCGAAGCATCAATCTTCTCTTTCGCAAAATCAATTCTGTAATACCAGGAATCCTGTGGATTCATTTCCACCCAGCCATCCAACAGGATACTACTCTTATGGACCTGCACCGGCATGATCATATCCGAAGCATTCACTCTTTTTGAAACAATATATGCAAATTCTTCCCGCAGCGGAAATGCAGTAACCTCCGAACTCTGGATATTTTTATGCGTGATATGGTATCCATATTCTTGCAGCTGAAAAATGTGCTCCTTTATGAACCCTTTCCATAATTGCTTTTTCATAACAAAAAGAATGGCCGGCGGTCGTCTTCTTTGCACCAGGGTCAAACTATAAAACACCTCTTCTGCTTTCGACTGCGTCAGATCAAAAGCCCAGACATCACTGTCCGGAACTGTGGCAGGATCTATGGAAGAAAGGCTGCATGCAGTTACATTTTGACTTATATTTTCCTGATAGATCTCTATCACTTTTCTGTCCGGCTCATATGCTTTCAAAATCTCATAACCGGCATTTTGAAAACCAAGAGTCAGCGCACCGATACCGGCATTAAAGATCACCACTGTATTCTTCATATATTTTTTCCTATCTTATTATTTGTACTGTGACAGCAGCTCCAAAAGCTTACCACTGTTGATTGGTTTGTTATAATTGATCCCCACAAGCCAGGATATTCCCTGTACATTTCTGTAAAGACTCCGGATAATTTTTCTCCTTTATCTGCTCTATGGCTGTCCGGGCACTCTGGTTTCAGTTCAATCTCCTCTCTGGCACTACCGGCATAAGCATGTACCCGTCACCCCTTCTTAATATCCCCTGAAAAGCAAAATAATTTCACAGCATCATATGTCTATATGATACCATGAAACTATTTTTGCGTAAAGATTTTATAAAAAAGCCTCAGAGTATTTTCGCATATACATACTCTGAGGCTTTCTCTATAGTCCATATATATTTTTTACTCCACTGTCACGCTCTTCGCCAGATTTCGTGGTTTATCCACATCCAGTCCTTTGGCTACGCTTACGTAGTAGCCCAGAAGCTGAAGCGGGATCACTGCCAGGGATGTTGCAAAGTGCGGGTCTGTTTTCGGGATGTAGACGGTGAAGTCTGCGGTATCCTCGATATTGTAATTACCAAATGTGGTCAGGCCCATAAGGTAGGCGCCGCGGCTCTTACACTCAACCATATTGCTGACTGTTTTTTCGTAGAGATCCGGCTGGGTCAGCACACCGATCACAAGAGTCCCGTCTTCGATCAGGGAGATCGTTCCGTGTTTCAGCTCTCCGGCAGCATAGGCTTCAGAGTGAATGTAACTGATCTCTTTCATCTTCAGACTGCCCTCCAGGCTGATAGCGTAATCAATTCCTCTTCCTACAAAGAAAGCATCTTTTACATTTGCCTGTTTTGAGGCAAACCACTGGATACGTTCCTTATCTTCCAGGATCTTACAGATCTTATCCGGAAGTGTCTGCAGTTCACTGATATAATTGCTGTAGGCTTCTTCTGTGATCGTTCCTCTTACCATTGCAAACTGGATCGCCAGTGTATAAGCTGCGATCAGCTGTGTGCTGTACGCCTTGGTAGTAGCTACAGAAATCTCCGGTCCGGCCAGAGTATAAAATACATTATCAGCCTCACGTGCAATGGAAGATCCCACTACATTAACGATTCCCAGTGTACGAATACCATTTTCCTTGCATTTACGAAGTGCTGCAAGACTGTCTGCTGTTTCACCGGACTGGCTGATGATCACTGCAAGGCTGTTGGTGTTAAGGGCCATTTTTCGGTAACGGAATTCGGAAGCGAGCTCTACCCTTACCGGGATCTGTGCAAGATCCTCGATCACATACTGTGCTGCCATTCCTACGTGATAAGCGGAGCCGCAGGCTATGATATAGATCTGCTGGATGTTCCGGATGCTTTCTTCTTCCAGGCCAACTTCACTGAGGTCGATCTTTCCATCCTTGAGCACGGAATTCAACGTATCCAGTACTGCCTTTGGCTGTTCATGGATCTCTTTCATCATGAAATGCTCATATCCGGCTTTTTCCGCTGCTTCTGCATCCCATTCAATGGTTTTCAGCTCTTTCTCGATCTCATCTCCATCAAGATTGTAGAAGGTGACTTCGCCTTTTTTCACACGCGCCATCTCCAGATTGCCGATATAATATACATTGCGGGTGTATTTCAGGATCGCCGGTACGTCAGAAGCGATAAAGGATTCATCTTCTGCCACTCCAAGGATCATGGGGCTGTCTTTTCTGGCTACATATATTTCACCCGGATAATCCCTGAACATGATCGCAAGGGCATAGGAACCACGGATACGTACCATGGAATGTGTGATGGCATCCACCGGTGTTCCCTCATATTTCTTGTAATAATAATCGATCAGCTTGACTGCTACCTCGGTATCGGTCTCAGAATAGAAAGTATAGCCTTTACGGGCGAGCTTATTTTTCAGTTCCTGATAGTTCTCAATGATGCCGTTGTGGACTGCTACGATATTACCGTCGTCTGTCATATGCGGATGTGCATTGTTCTCAGAAGGTTCACCATGAGTTGCCCATCTGGTATGACCGATACCACAGGTTCCCGGTACAGTCTCTCCGCCGTTTGTCTTTTCTGACAGAACTTTCAGTCTTCCCTTGGCTTTGATCACTTCCGTCTCGCCCTCGCCGTCACGTACGGCGATTCCAGCGGAATCATATCCTCTGTATTCCAGCTTGGAGAGCCCATCTAAAAGGATCGGAGCTGCCTGGTGTCTACCTGTAAATCCTACAATTCCACACATATTTATCTGTCCTTTCTGTCTATGCAGGTATTTTCGCAAAAGACCGGGCTGTTACATCATATGCAACAGTCCGGTCAGAAGTTTCAGTTATTGCAATATAACATGTCCTACAGTATAGCACGTACCACTCTCGGTTTGCAACCCGCTTTTTCCAGAGCTGCAACGATCTGATTCTTATGATCTGTTCCGAATGCTTCCATAGTGATCCGAAGTTCTACGGCTGCATTTCGGTTGGTACTTACAAACTGGTTATGATCCAGTTTGATAACATTACCCTGATTTTCAGCGATCACACTTGCAACACGTACCAGTTCACCTGGCTTATCCGGAATAAGTACGGATACGGTAAAGATACGGTCACGCTGGATCAGTCCGTGCTGTACAACCGATGACATGGTGATCACATCCATATTTCCACCGCTTAAGATGGAAACGATCTTCTTATTCTTTACATCCAGATGACGGAGAGCTGCTACAGTAAGAAGTCCTGAGTTCTCTACGATCATCTTGTGGTTTTCTACCATATCCAGAAAAGCCACGATCAGTTCATCATCATCGATGGTAATGATATCGTCCAGATTTTCCTGGATATATGGGAAGATATTTTTTCCCGGAGTCTGTACTGCAGTACCATCTGCGATAGTATTTACGTGAGGAAGCGTTACGACCTCCCCTTTCTCCAGGGATGCCTTCATACATGCTGCGCCTGCCGGCTCAACACCGATGACTTTGATGTGTGGGTTCAGAAGCTTCGCAAGTGTGGAGACACCTGTAGCAAGTCCGCCCCCTCCGATCGGTACCAGAATGTAATCTACAAGCGGAAGTTCCTGTACGATCTCCATGGCGATGGTTCCCTGACCGGTTGCTACTGCCGGATCGTCAAATGGATGGATAAAGGTATATCCTTTTTCTTCTGCAAGGGCAAGTGCGTGTGCGCAGGCTTCGTCATATACGTCGCCGTGAAGGATAACCTCCGCACCGTAACTCTTGGTGCGCTCTACCTTGATCAGTGGTGTGGTAGTTGGCATGACAATGACTGCTTTTACTCCATATTTATGTGCAGCATAAGCAACACCCTGGGCATGATTTCCTGCAGATGCAGTGATCAGACCTTTGTTCCTCTCTTCGTCAGAAAGTGTGCTGATCTTGTAATATGCGCCACGCACCTTATATGCACCGGTACGCTGCATATTCTCTGGCTTCAGATAAACCTTATTTCCCGTCATATCTGAGAAATAACTGCTGTATATCAGCTTTGTTTCCTGTGTCACTTCTTTTACTTTTGCTGCCGCTTCCTCAAAGCTCTCTAATGTAAGCATTTGTATTTAGCTCCTTTCTTCTACGTCAAAGAGGGCGTTTACAAATGCGTCTGCATCAAATTTCTGCAGGTCATCGATACTTTCGCCTACTCCGATGTATTTTACTGGTATGTCAAGCTCAGACTGGATCGCTACTGCGATTCCGCCCTTGGCTGTACCATCAAGTTTGGTAAGAATGATTCCGGTAACGTTTGCGACCTCGGCAAACTGTCTTGCCTGGGAAAGCGCATTCTGGCCCGTGGTTCCGTCAAGAACTACCAGCGTTTCCAAATATGCTTCCGGATACTCACGTTCCAGAATACGGTAAATCTTGCGAAGCTCTTCCATAAGGTTTTTCTTATTATGAAGTCTTCCTGCGGTATCGCAGATCAGAATATCTGCATTTCTGGCTTTGGCTGCTGCCACGGCATCATAGACAACAGATGCCGGATCTGCTCCGTCCTGGCCGCCGATGATCTCAACGCCTGCACGGTTGGCCCACTGTGTCAGCTGCTCCCCGGCTGCCGCACGGAAGGTATCTGCTGCCCCGAGGATGACCTTTTTTCCCTGATCCTTTAATTTACCGGCCAATTTGCCTACGGAGGTAGTCTTGCCGACTCCGTTGACACCAATCACAAGGATCACGGATTTCCGATTCTCAAACTCATATTCTGTGCTTTCTACCTGCATCTGTTTTTTGATGCTGTCGATCAGAAGCTGTTTGCACTGGGACGGCTCCTTGATATGCTGCTCAGCAACCTGCTCCTTTAAATGCTCCAGAATGGAGGTGGTTGCATTAATACCGATATCTCCCATGATCAGGATCTCTTCCAGTTCTTCATAAAAATCATCATCAATACTGGAAAAACCGCTGAAAATGGAATCAAATCCGGCAACGATATTGTCTCGCGTTTTGGTAAGTCCGCTTACCAGACGTTTAAAAAATCCTTTTTTTTCTTCTGCCATACTGATTCATCCCCTCTGCTACTGGGTAAGCTGGTTCTCTACTAAATCTACGGATACCAGCGTGGATACCCCTTTTTCCTGCATGGTAATTCCATAAAGCCTGTCTGCTGCATTCATGGTACCACGTCTATGTGTTATTATAATAAATTGTGTGTTCTTCGTCAACTTCTGAAGATATCCCGCAAAACGTCCTACATTGGAATCATCCAGTGCAGCCTCGATCTCATCCAGAAGACAGAATGGTGAAGGCTTCAGATTCTGGATCGCAAAAAGAAGTGCAATGGCTGTCAGTGCTTTTTCTCCACCGGAAAGCTGCATCATGTTCTGAAGTTTTTTTCCGGGCGGCTGGGAAATGATCCGGATCCCTGCCTCAAGGATATCCTCGTCTTCCGCAAGTTCCAGAGTTCCCCGGCCTCCGCCGAACAGTTCTTTGAAGGCTTTGTCAAATTCTTTCTGGATCTCTCCGAATTTTTCGCTAAACTGCTTCCGCATGCCCTCATCCAACTCCTGGATGATCTGTTCCAGCGTTTTTTCCGCTTCCAATAGATCGTTGTACTGACCGCTTAAGAACGTATGCCGTTCCAGAAGTTCTTTGTAATCCTCAATGGCATTGACGTTGACAGAGCCAAGAGCTCGGATCTCGTCCTTTAATTTATGGATCTGCTGCTTCATCACATGCCTGTCATTCATTTCTTCTTTCCTGTACTGCAAGGCATTATTCGGAGTGATCTCGTATTCTTCCCACATATAGGAAATCCTTGCTTCCCGGTTCTCTTCGATCTTTTCTGCCTGAGTCTTCAGTCGGAAGCATTCTTTGTCCAGAAGACTGATCTGGCCGGACAGCTCATCACGCTTTTCAAAAAACTCCTTATGGCTTTTTGTGCGCTCTTCCTTTTCCTGCTGCCATTTTTCCAGCTGTTTTGCAGCCGCCTCTTCTTTTGCGGCAAAGCCTTCGATCTCCTTACGGACCTTGTCGATCGTCTTTCTCTTTTCTGCAGTTTCCTGGCTGCCTTTTTCCAGAGAATCCAGAATTTCTTCCCTCTCTTTCGAAAGAACTTCGATCTCCTCTTTCAGGCGCCGCAGATTTTCCTTTATGAAGCTTTCCTTCTGCTGGGATGCAGATGCGTCAAGACGGATCCTTTCCAGCTTCTCTGAAGTCTCCGCTTCGTCCTTTTTCCAGTCCTCCAGCTCCTTCTGCCGGGTCTCGATAAACGTTTCCAGCTCTTCCTCATCCCTTTTGGATGCTTCAAGTTCCTGCGTGATCTTTATGTTATCTGCCTGCATGTCTCTTGCCTGAAGACGGATCTCCTCCTGCTCCCTCTCGATCCTGGTATAACCGCCGCGGATCTCCTCCGCTTTTTTCTCCAGCTGTTCAATGTTCAACCTGGCTGTATTCTGCTGAATGGATTGTTCCTGAAATTTCTGCTGCAGCGCCGCCACAGTATCACGCATCTCATTTCTTCTGCTGCGGTTATCTTCCATGGACTGTCGGATCTCATGATACCCGGCTGCCAGCTCTTTTACCTTCTTTTCCAGTTCCTCGATCTCACGACGACGCCCAAGAAGATTGCTGTTGTTCTTAAAAGCTCCACCGGTCATGGAACCGCCTGGACTTAAGGATTCTCCCTCCAACGTTACCATACGGATACTGTGTCGGTATTTTCTGGCAATGGCAATAGCATGATCGATATGATCCACCACCAGCACTCTGCCAAGAAGATAACCGATCAGACCGTCATATTCCTTCTCTGCAGTTACCAGGCCACTGGCAAGACCAATAGCTCCCGGTTCGTTCAAAGCACCTCTTTGATTAAACTCGCCTCTTGAAGAAATGCTGTTTAACGGGAGAAAAGTCGCACGACCATACCGGTTTTTTTTCAGGAATTCGATCATCTGCTTGGCAGTCTGCTCGTTATCCGTAACGATATTCTGAATACTTCCGCCAAGAGCTGTCTCAATAGCGATCTCATAATTTTTTTCAACGTGAATGATATCCGCCACTACGCCACGGATCCCAGGAACATGATTCTTCTGTTCCATGACACGGCGGATACTGTTTCCATATCCATCATAACGTTCTGTGATATTGCGGAGGGATTCCAGTCTGGATGCCTCTCTATGATAGGACGTCTGTTCCTTTTCCAGCTGTGTATTCTGCTGTTTAAGGGTTTCCTGGATGGCATGTATCTCTTTTGTAAGACGGCTGCCTTCTTCTCTGGTTTCCTGAATGGCCTTCGTGATAGTGTCGTATTCCTTCTGTGCCTGATCGATCGCTGACTGCTGCTCCTCTTCCTGGGTTTTCAGGGAAAGGATCCTCTGACTGATCCCTGCTTTCCGGATATCCAGCTGCTCCTTCATGGCATCAAAACGCTGTGCCTTACCTTTGGTGTTTGCACGGGAATTAAGGATCTCAATGATCTCATTCTTACCATCTTCCACTGCCTGGGTGCATTCTTCGATGCTGCTCTGGATATTGTCCATTTTTTTCTGCTCGTCAGCAAGTTTTCTATCGATCTCCCGTAAATTTGCCTGAAGATCTGCTTTTTGCTCTTCCAGAGCCTCCTGGTCTGCAGATTTTTTCTCCGTATCTTCCTGAACTGCTAAAAGACGGCTGCGATAATGACTATCATTCTGCTCTCCTGCCAGGATCTGTTCATGAAGAACATTGATCTCACCGGACAGCTGTTGTTTACGGATAGCACGATCCCGGCTTTCTTCCCGCAACGCCTCCATCCGCTCATTCAGCTCTTCCAGTATTTTTTCCAGACGTTCATATTCATCCTTGGTACGACTATGAGCATCCTGGGCTTCTTTTAACTGATTTTCTGCGATCCTGGTTTTTTCTTCCAGCTCGCGGATCAGATTTCCGGTGTGTTCATATTCCAGGAGGAACATATTTATATCCAGCTCTTTCAGATTTTCTCTTTTTGCCAGATATATTTTTGCAGTCTCAGACTGACGTTCCAGCGGTTCCAGCTGCTTGGTCAGCTCACTTAAGATGTCCGTGACACGGACCAAATTCTGTTGTTCTTCCTCAAGCTTCTTCAGTGTGGTATTTTTTCGTCTTTTAAATTTGACGATCCCGGCTGCCTCGTCAAAAAGCTCTCGGCGTTCTTCGGGTTTTCCACTTAAGATCTTATCGATCTGACCCTGTCCGATGATGGAATATCCTTCTTTTCCGATACCGGTATCATAGAACATCTCATTGATGTCCTTTAAACGACAGGAGCTGCCGTTGATGCGGTATTCGCTCTCACCGGAACGATACAGTCTTCTGGTAACGGTTACTTCTTCAAAATCCACCGGGAGCTTGTGATCACTGTTATCAAGTGTAATAGC
Organism: Blautia sp. aa_0143; assembly: GCF_004167315.1. Taxonomy (NCBI): domain Bacteria; kingdom Bacillati; phylum Bacillota; class Clostridia; order Lachnospirales; family Lachnospiraceae; genus Blautia; species Blautia sp. aa_0143. The sequence goes on along the minus strand of NZ_RCXU01000013.1, from coordinate 93,595 downwards.
CACGGACGCAAAGCTCAGAGGCTTGCGAAGCTCCGTTCCTGAAAAGATAACATCCTGCATATTCCCGCCTCGAAGCTGCTTGGCGCTCTGTTCTCCCAGAACCCAGCGGACTGCATCGCCAACATTACTTTTTCCGCTGCCGTTAGGTCCTACGATGCCGGTGATCCCGTTATGAAATTCAAAATTTATTTTCTGTGCAAAGGATTTAAATCCCTGCACCTCTATATTTTTCAGATACATTGGCCACCTGCTGTTATTTTATACTGCGTATTGCCTCTAGAGCTGCAGCCTGTTCTGCTGCCTTTTTTGTATGGCCGATTCCGGTTCCCATACTTTTTCCATTGATCAGCGCCTCCACAGTAAAGCTCTTGCTGTGGTCCGGTCCCTCTTCTTTCAGAAGACGATATTCCACCGGATGATTTCCGCCTTCCTGTACCATTTCCTGAAGCACTGTCTTGCTGTCATAAAAAATCCTCTTATCCTCCAGATCGTTCAGGATAAATTTCATAACAAAAGCCTGTGCCGGTTCAAATCCACCGTCCAGATACATAGCCCCGATCAGAGATTCCAGGGCATCAGAAACGATGGAATCTCTTTTACGACCGCCCATCATTTCCTCACCTCTTCCAAGGAGGATAAACTCCGGAAGCCCGAATTCTCTTGCACAGTAGGCAAGACTCTTTTCACATACCATGCTGGCACGTTTCTTGGTCAACTCACCTTCCTGATTATTCCGGAATTTTTTGTACAGGAAATCACTGCTGATCAGCTCCAGCACCGCATCTCCAAGAAACTCCAGACGCTCATTGCATCCAAGCTTTCCAAGGTGTTTTTCGTTGGCATAGGAGCTGTGTGTCATTGCCTGCTCCAGTAAAGATTTTGCGGTAAACTGGTATCCGATAGTCTGCTCCAGCTTTTTTAAATTATTTTCCATTTCTTCTTCCCTTCGTTACCCGGCGAAGAGTCTCCACTGCATCGCCGACAGTAACGATCTCCTCGGCTTCCTCCGGGGCGATACGAACATCAAAAGTTTCCTCCAGATCAATAAGAATCTGAAAAAAATCCAGAGAATCCACTCCCAGATCATCCACAAAGGTAGTTTTTTCTGTAATGGCATCCATATTTCTTCCCAGAGTTTTTTCGATGATGGTCTTCAGCATTTCCAGTTCCACGACTGTTCGCCTCCTGTTCTGTCTGTAATATTTCCGGCAATCCCGGTTTTATTTTTTTTCGCTTTTTTCTTCTGCCTGTGCTTTCTGCTCGGCTGCTATAAACTCCTCGATCTTTTCATTGATTTTCTCTTCCTTAAACTGCTCGCACTGAAAGATCGCATGACGGATTTCTACGCTTTTGGCACTTCCGTGGCTTTTGACCACAAGACCTTTCAGACCAAGAAGCGGTGCTCCGCCATATTCACTGGCATCAAATGATTTTAAGGTTTTCTTAAGAGCAGGTTTTACCATCAGAGCTCCCATTTTACTGCGAATGTTTGTCATCATACCTTTTTTGATCATAGATATCAGAGTAGCTCCAACACCTTCATAAAGCTTGAGGATCACATTTCCTACAAAAGCTTCACAGACTACTACATCTGCATAACCTGACGGGATATCTCTCGCCTCAATACTTCCGATGAAATTGATATCCTTACATGCTTTTAACAGAGGGAAGGTAGCCTTTACCAGCGCATTGCCCTTTTCTTCCTCAGCACCGTTATTAACGATAGCAACTCTTGGTTTCTTAATACCCACTACATTTTCCATATAGATGGAACCCATCTGCGCAAACTGTACCAGATGATCTGGTCTCGCATCTACATTGGCACCACAGTCGATCAAAAGGGAAACGCCCTTTGCCGTAGGGATCAGCGGAGCAAGAGGTGGTCTCCGGATCCCTTGGATCCTGCCTACGATCACCTGGCCTCCTACCAGTACCGCACCGGTGCTTCCGGAGGAAACAAAGGCATCGGCCTCCTGTTTTTTTACAAGATTTAATCCCACTACAATAGAGGAATCTTTCTTTTTCTGGATAGCCATGACCGGAGGTTCCGCAGTCTCGATCACCTGAGACGCATGCACCACACGGATCCTGTCCTTAGGATAATCCGGGTATTTCCGAAGCTCTGCTTCGATCACATCCTGTACTCCTGTAAGGATGACCTGGATGTTCTCTTTTTCTTTCACAGCTTCCACTGCGGCTTTTACCGGTTCCTCGGGAGCATTGTCACCACCCATTGCATCTACAACGACTTTTACCATTTCTGACATATGTTGTCCTTTCTCTGTCCGAAATCTTTTCGGAATGCATATGGTACACTGTAGTGAAAATCCTCATACACATCCGTATAAGGATTTTCATTGCAGAGTACCAAAAGTTAAGCGGATATTCGAAATCCGCATTCGCTACCTACTCATAACCGAATAACTGCTTCGCAGTTTATCCGGTTAACGTACCGTTATTTATGATACTAGAGTTTTGCCTGAGAAGTCAATATCTTTTACTCTTTCTGATTTTCAATCTGCTCTGCAAGATCATTTAAATATACCCAGCGATCCATTTTTTCGTCCAGCTTCTGCTGGATTTCCTGCTGCTCGTCGGAAAGCTCCCGGAGTTTTCCCGCATTTGTGGCATTGGCAGCCATCTCTTTGTCAATCTGCTCCAGACGTTCTTCCAATGCTGCAATGTCATCGTCAATAGTGTCAAATTCTTTCTGTTCTTTATAGGTGAATTTCAGTTTCTGTTTCCGGTTCTGTTTCCAGGTATCTGCAGCAGATTTCTTTTTCTCAGGCTCAGCTGTTTCTCCCTGTACTGTACCGCCATTCATATCTGAACGCATTTCCAGAGACTGTCCCTTTCTTTCCTTTGCTTCCAGATAATCCGTATAACCGCCCTCATACTGGACAAGCCGGCCATCTCCCTCAAATGCCATAATACGGTTCACCACATTATCCAGGAAATAGCGGTCATGGGACACCGTGATCACGATGCCGGAAAAAGAATCCAGATAGTCCTCAAGAATGGTCATGGTGGGAATATCAAGATCATTTCCGGGCTCATCAAGAAGAAGAACATTTGGCGCCTCCATCAGAACCTTCAAAAGATACAGTCTTCGCTTCTCACCTCCGGAAAGCTTCTCCACCGGGGTGTACTGCATGGCCGGATCAAAAAGAAATCTCTCAAGCATCTGGGAAGCTGTGATCCTTCCTTCTTTTGTCGGAACATATTCCGCCACCTCACGGATATAATCGATCACTCGCTGTCTTCCATCCATATCCGGAACGTTTTGGGCAAGATACCCGATACGGATCGTTTCTCCGATCTGAATCTCTCCGGAATCCGGCAAGATCAGTCCATCTGCCATTTTAAGAAGTGTGGACTTACCGCAGCCATTTGGTCCGATGATCCCGAGACGCTGATCACGAAGAACAATATGATCAAAATCATTGATCAAAAGACGACCTTCGATGGTTTTACTTACATGATGAAACTCTATGGTTTTCTTTCCCATACGGGTCTCAATGGAATCCATTTCCACATTCTGCTCTTTCAGCGGGGTTTTTCCCGCCTTCAGTGCTTCCAAACGGTCAAGCCTTGCTCTCTGTTTTGTACTTCTGGCACGACAGCCTCTTGCTGCCCATTCCAGTTCCATCCGAAGTACACTGCGGCGCTTCCGGTCACTGGCAAGCTCCATTTCCTCTCTCTGCGCTTTCAGCTCCAGAAATCTGGAATAATCTCCTGCATAGGAATATAATTTTCCGTGGCTGATCTCCAGGATCCGGTTTGCCACACGATCCAGGAAATAACGGTCATGAGTGACCATGATCACCGTCCCACGAAAATTCCGGAGAAAATCTTCCAGCCATATGACCATTTCTCCGTCCAGATGGTTGGTAGGCTCATCCAGGATCAGAATGTCAGCCGGATTTAAAAGCATCCTTGCCAGCGCCACTCTTTTCTTTTCACCACCGGAAAGATTATCCATATTGATATTCTGATCGGTAATACCAAGTGTATTCAGCATGCGTCTGGCCTCACTTTCGGTACTCCAGTCCTTCTGCCATTTGCCTTCTGCCACATAATCCAGAATGGTCATATGCTGCGGAAATTCCGGAGTCTGGGGAAGCCAGCTGATCCGGATCCCGTTCTGGGTGATCACCTGCCCTTCGTCCGGTTCTTCCTCTCCGGCGATCACGCGGAGCAAAGTAGTCTTACCGGTTCCGTTTACACCGATGATACCTATTTTTTCTCCCTGATCGATGCCGCAGGAGATATCATCAAATATCACCTTATCTCCAAAAATTTTGTGGATATGTTCTATATTAAGAATGTTCATGCGCATTTTCTCCGTTTTCTTCCAAAGTATATAAAAATCATTTCCATGATAGCGAATTTCCACGATTCCGTCAAGAATCACTGTTATGACAGGGGAAAGGGCTGTACCTCAAATCTAGAAGTACAGCCCTCTTGGGGGATTGTTTTTTATCTGGATCTTGGTCAACAGTTTCTGGTGTCGCCAGCTGCTGCCCTTATTTTTCGTATATCCACCGCCTTTCGTATCTTTTGACGCTATTGTAAAAAAATTATCAGGAAATGACAACAGACCTGTGACAAAATGACAGTTTCCATGAAATATGACATTTTTATGGTCAAACGGATATTTTCAATAAAAACAGGTGACTTGATCTATTTGATCAAATGATCCTCAATTTTTTATTTCTGATAATTTTCTACATAATACGTCATTTCGGGCAAAAAACCGACATTGGATATGCGCCAAAATTATGATATACTATTTTTACTACTCTTTTATAAACCGGAGGTTATATTGTTTTGAATATTGCAATTATTGATGACATCTCAACGGATGCAGAAGCCCTGAAGAATATCGCTGTTTCCTATTTTGAGAAAAAACAGATCCGGGCAGAAATCTGTCATTTCTTCAGCGCAGAAGAATTTTTTGAAGATTATCAGCCCGGAAAATTTCAGATCCTGTTCCTGGATATTTATATGGACGGAATGACAGGTATGGAAGCTGCGCGCAGGATCCGAAGACAGTCCGATAGCTGCATCCTTGTTTTTGTCACTACCAGCAGTGATTTTGCTGTGGAAAGCTATGATGTAGGAGCCTCCTATTATCTTCTGAAACCATTTCAGCCAGAAAAACTCTGTTCCATTCTGGATTCCTTTCAATCCAGGCTTTTACTGGCATCCCGTTACATTGAAGTCGTTTCTGACCGGGTTCCCATCCGGGTCCCTCTGCGCAGTATTTTATATGCAGATACATTCCGAAATGCAGTGTGCCTTCATACCGACGCCGGTCCGGTCCGTTCTTATCTTACCTTTCACAAATTTGAGGAGCAGATCCGGGACTGTCCTAATTTTCTCTCCTGTTATCGTGGCTGTGTCGTCAATATGGATCGTATACAGGAAGCTTCTGAAGAAGGCTTCCTTCTGGACAACGGGGAGGTCGTCCAGATCCGGAAACGTGGCTCTTCTGCTATCCGTAAAGCCTATCTTCAGTATCTCTTTGCGTCAGATGAAGAAATATCTCAGCTTTGAAAATGCCATTTTCAGACTGAAAATCCGCAAACCCTCCATAACGTGCCGCAATTTCCATGATCGACGCAGTTCCGATCCCCTGTCCGGAATGCTTACCTGAAAAAAATCCTGTTTTATTTCTGCGTAAGGGATCTGTGCAGCTGTTTTCTTCTTTTATAAGAAGTTTATTATTTCTGGTACGTATCTGTACACGGACAAATCTGGAACTGCCTTTCGGACAAAGCTGTGCCGCTTCTATGGCATTTTCCAGAAGATTTCCAAAGAGACGACAGAAATCTGTATCCTGGATCCCTGTTTTTTCCGGTGCCTCTACCTGACACTGAAAAACGATCCCGTTTTTTCTGCATAGTTCTTCATAATAATGTAAGATCGCATCGGCAACCTGATTTTTACAGTAAGAATGATAGGTCAAACGTTCCTGGAATTCACGGGTATACCGGCAAAGGTATTTCTGCATTTCTCCATACTGCTCACGTTCCAGTAATGCAGACAGAACACGAAGGTGCTGACGCATATCATGACGGACACGGCTGGTTTCTTCCATCTGTTCTTTTAATCGGTCGTAATGATTTTTCTGGGCAAGGAGACGAAGTTCAGTCTGATGACTATATACCTCATAAGTCAGACTGATCTTATATGCTTCTGACAGATCTCTCCACAGAACACAGCCAAACGCAGCTGTCAGTATCAGCCCACCTGTCTCCGGGAAACCTCCTCCCAAAATCGGCTCATAAAGATACCCTATCCGATCTGCCACAAGGGAACAGGCATAAATCGTTGTTCCCACCAAAACGATCTTTCCATATCTGCAATCTGTTTCTCCAAAAGTATTGAGCAGCATATAGATCGCTGCCACCCATTTGACTGCCTCCCTGATCCAGACAACATCATAAAGAAGCCTGGCTGAAGGAAGTATATCCGCAAAAATCTCCAGAAAGAAAGCTACTACGATCCAGAGATCGATCAAAAGAAACAGATATATGCCCCTTTTTTTTCCTATAATACAATCCTCAAGCCGGATCATGCAGGAAAGGATCAGATAATAGATCATAGTTTCCAGGGCATACCAGGGCCTTGTGGGAAGAAGAAAAAAATTATGTACCAGGGAGCATAATGAATATCCTGCCACACAGAGACAGACCAGATTAAAAATAGCAAATTCTTTTGTCCTGGTTCTGACATGTACCATAAGAGTCCCAAACATGATACAGATACAGAACGCAATGGCACAGCCGCTTCCGAGTACCCGCAGTCCTCTCTGTATGCTTACACGGACCGGAGATCCCAAAACCGGAATAGCCTGGATTCCGGATCTGATATGGCTTTTGTCTGCTACTGCTATGACAATCTCTACAACCCCGGATCCCTGAAACGTAAAAACACGGTTCATGACCCGGTCCATATAGGTTTTTTCGTCAGGATCCCCCACTTCCCCGGCCAGTTCTCCATTGATATAGATTCGGTATGCGGAAAAAACCTCCGCCATAGATATCGCCCAGATTTTTTCCTCTTCGGGCAGGATCAGAAACATCCGGTATGTCCCACATCCATACGTAGAAGCCTCTTTATTCCCCAGTTCCATTTCATTACGTTCTCCGATCGAAATATAACAACTGTAATATCCTGGATCCTTTTTCAGCATCTCAGGTGTAAGCAGCTTTCCCGGAAAATATTGCCATTCCCTGGCAAGATAATGTAGCTTTGCCGCCGCATCTTTATCATCCAGACAAAGGATTCCCTGAATGGGCTGCTCGCCTTTCGCTGTATATTCATTATTTATGAGATACATCATAAAAAAAGCAGTCATAGATAACACCACAGTAAGTCCAAAGATCAGGGTCCATTGCCTACTTTTCTCCTTTATGACTGTCACCTCGCTTTCCGGATCTGCTTCGGATTCCTACGATCAGCACTGTTATCATTGTTGCTGTCGTCAGGACTGCCACTGCAAAAGGATTCTCTTCTATATCATCTATTTTCCGACCTCTTACGCAGAAGATTCCTGTCTCGTCCGTGTCAACGATCAGAAGATCCTGCTTTTTATCCAGGAATGTCTTTAGTTTTCTTCCTCGGGAATCCGTAATTTCCATAGTTTCCGGATCTCCGTTGGGAAACATCTCTTTTACCGGTATCATGATCCGGCTCCCCGGAATATCCGTGATCTTCTGAGTGCCTTTATAGATCTTTATTTCATATGAATGATTGGAAACCTTTTGTACCAGTGCCTGTATTGTACCATTCTCTGCTACCTTCCAGCTTTGTGCCACAGAAGCAGGGATACGAAGACTGATTCCTTCTTTTTCAAAATTTATATCTCCCATATATTTCAGGATAAGATCCAGACGTTTTCCACTGATCACAGTCCATTTTTCAGTAACAACTTCTGTTACTTTTCTGGCCGGCTGCTGTACTTCAGGTTCAGCCCGTACAGTCCTCGTGCTATAAATCATACCGACACACAGCGCAATAACTTCAAGTATCAACCAAAAACCATATCGTATTGTTTTTTGCAGATTATACATATCTGGTCATCCCCATTACATATGTTTCATCTATCTGCATCCAGAATACCTCTTTTTCAGCTTTCAGGCAATCAAATCTATACGTAATAAATCGACATCTTTCGAACAAAACAAAGGTGCTGATCACTGCTATTGCACAGAATCAGCACCTTTTCATATATCGTTATTTCTTTTTCTGCATACCTGGAAATCGCCGAAAATAATAGATGACAAACAGTACCGCAGTAATTATCCAGGACACCGGATAACTGAGCATGATACTGTCGATCCCCGGATGAGATCTTACAAAAGCAAACAACCAGATGATACGTAAAAGACAGACTCCTCCACAGGTCAAAATCATAGGAACCAGTACTCTTCCGGCACCACGCAGCGCTCCGGAAAGAATTCCGATCACAACATAAATAGCATAGGACGGAATCAGGAAACGGATCATATGCACCCCAATGTCTACAACCACCTGATCTGTTGTAAACAAATGGTAGATCGGATTTGCGAACAGAATAAGTGCTCCGCTTACAATAAACGCCGAAATGTATGCCATCACCATACAGACGCGGACACTTTTTCGCATGCGGTGGTATTTTCCGGCACCATAATTCTGTCCCACAAAGGTGGTAATTGAGATGGCAAAAGCATTGCATACCATCCAGAACACCGCATCAATCTTTCCCATAGTTCCCCAGGCTGCAACTGTGTCAGTCCCCAGTTCATTGACAAAAATCTGAATGGTGAGATTGGCAATATTATACATCACCGATTCCAGTCCTGCCGGAAGTCCAATCCTGAGAACTGCCCCAAAAGACCGGAGATCAAAACGAATCTCATGAAATTCCAGACGATAAATATCCTCTGCGCGCATCAGGAACCAGGTTACAAGGATGGCACTGACTGCCTGGCAGCTGACTGTTGCAAGTGCAACACCGAGGACTCCCATATGGAAGATCACTACAAATACAACATCCAGCAAAATATTCAACAAACAGGTAATGATCAGCACATAGAGCGGTCTTTTGGAATCCCCCACTGCTCTTAAGATACTGGATACCATATTATAGACCAGATTAAAAAATGTTCCCGCAAAATAGATATGCAGGTACAACACAGAATCCGGTATTACTTCTGCCGGTGTTTTCATCAGGTGAAGGATCGGCTCAGCCAGGATAAAACCTGCTGTTCCCACAATAATACTGGCAGCCAGGCAGAAGATCATGGATGTGTGAAGTGCTTTTTTAAGGTTTTTGTGGTCTTTCGCTCCGTAAAACTGAGAAATCACTACAGACGCACCGGAACATAAACCTACAAAAAAACCTACGATGAGATTCACGATCATACTGGATGAGCCTCCTACTGCTGCCAATGCTTCTTTTCCCACAAAGCGGCCTACTACAACTGTATCGGCAGTATTGTAGATCTGCTGGAACAGAGTTCCAAACAAAATCGGAAAAAAGAATATCAGAAGCTGCTTCCAGATCACACCCTCTGTGATCTGGTTCACGGCGGTATTTTTCTGATTCTTGTTCTGTTTCATATTTTTTTATTTCCCCCCAGAGTATAAAAAAAGCCGGTATACTTATCTCAGCATACCAGACTCTTTTCGCATCATATATTGACTGTCTAATTAAAATTAGTCCTCAACTTTGATGATTTCCTTCTTATTGTAGCTTCCGCAAGCTTTGCAAACTCTGTGTGGCATCATAAGTGCTCCACATTTGCTACATTTAACAAGGTTCATAGCGCTCATTTTCCAGTTCGCTCTTCTCTTGTCACGTCTAGCTTTGGAAGATTTGTTCTTAGGACAAATGGACATAGGTTACACCTCCTTAAATTTACTGAATATATCACTGATAGCTGCCATGCGGGGATCCTTAGGCTCCTCCTTGCATCCGCAGGGACCTTCGTTTAGGTTCTTCCCGCAGCGGCTGCAGATACCTTTACAGTCTTCTTTACATAAGACCTTTAAAGGCCAGCATATCAATACCTCAAGATAGACCAACCGGTCCACATCCAGGTTCATACCTGTGAGATAGCTGCTTTCATCCAGATCATTGACACGCTCTTCATCAGAAAGCTTCATATCAAGCTTCTTCTTAAATTCCAGCGGTATCTCGACGACTACTGTCTCAAGACAGCGGTCACAGGGAATGCCCACTGTAATCTTACCGGTTCCTGTAAGCTCAAGAACCTTATCACCGGTATTGGTGATCGTAAGCTCTACCGGTTCCTTCGCAAGTACCGGAAAACTTCCCATCTGAAAATCAATCTTCTCCAGTTCAGGAATAACTGATTCCTGGATCGTCTTGCCATCACAGGAAGAAATGTCTAATAAATGAATCTGCATAAGTCTCTCCTATCCACACTCAATCCATTATACATATGGTCTTGTGATTTGTCAACGTTATTTTCGGGAAAATATTACATTTTTTTAATTTTTTATTACTGTTGGCTTAATCAGAAATTCGGGGTAAATTACGGGGGTGGACCTTTAATTGTCCGCCCCCCGAATGTATACTGCTGATCCACAGTAATATATAATTCTGCCTGATTACCGATCATGCCCGAACGGTTCTGTACCGGTACTGAAACAGCTGATTATACCAGTGCTACAGTCTCACGGCAGATTGCAAGCTCCTCGTTTGTCGGGATAACTGCAACCTTAACCTTGGAATCCGGTGTGGAGATCACGATTTCCTCGCCACGATGTCCGTTAGCATCTTTGTCAAGTGTTACGCCAAGGTATCCGAGATAGCTGACAACCTTCTCACGTACCGGGATCGCATTCTCACCGATACCTGCTGTGAAGACGATCGCGTCAACACCATTCATTGCTGCAACATATCCGCCTACGAATTTAGCGATGCCATAGCAGAGAACGTCGATGGCATTAGCTGCATCCTCGTTTCCGCCTTCAGCTGCCTCGTTGAGGTCACGGAAGTCGCTGGAAAGTCCGCCGGAAAGTCCGAGAAGACCAGATTTCTTGTTGAGTACGTTCATAACGCCCTCAATGTCCAGGTTCTCTTTCTTAGCAATGAACTCCATGATAGCCGGATCGATGTTACCGGAACGAGTTCCCATAACAACACCTTCAAGTGGTGTAAGACCCATTGTTGTATCTACACATTTGCCATTTACAACTGCGCTGATGGAAGATCCGTTTCCAAGGTGGCAGACGATAACTTTGGAGTTGTCTTTGTCAAGGCCAAGGAAATCAACAGCTCTCTTGGATACGAAGCTGTGGGATGTTCCGTGGAAACCGTATCTTCTTACTTTATATTTCTTGTAGAAGTCAAGCGGAAGTCCATAGAGATATGCTTTAGCAGGCATTGTCTGATGGAAAGCGGTATCAAATACGCCTACCTGCGGTACGCCTGGCATAAGCTCTGCACATACACGGATACCAATGAGGTTAGCCGGGTTGTGGAGCGGTGCAAGGTCATTGCACTCTTCTACTGCTTTGATCATCTCGTCTGTGATCACTGCGGAAGAAGCAAATTTCTCGCCTCCGTGTACGACACGATGTCCGATCGCATTAACCTCTTTAAGGCTTCCGATTGCACCTGTCTTATCGTTTGTAAGAGCATCCAGTACCATCTGGATTGCTTCTTTATGTGTTGGCATAGCTGCCTCTGTGATCTCTTTGTCACATCCGGCTTTCTGGTATACCAGTCTTCCGTCAATACCGATTCTCTCGCAGAGACCCTTTGCAAGTACATTCTCTGTCTCAGAATCGATTAACTGATATTTTAATGAAGAACTTCCACAGTTGATAACTAATACGTTCATGATTTAACTCTCCTGATCTTTTAATAATTATTTATCCTCTGCCTGGCACTGTACTGCTGTGATCGCTACAACACCTACGATATCATCTGCAGAGCATCCGCGAGACAGGTCATTTACAGGTTTTGCGATACCCTGTGTAACAGGTCCGTATGCTTCTGCTTTACCAAGACGCTGAGCAAGCTTGTATCCGATGTTACCTGCATCAAGGTCAGGGAATACCAGTACGTTAGCTTTACCTGCTACTTCGCTTCCCGGTGCTTTGGATGCGCCTACGCTTGGAACGATAGCTGCATCAAGCTGGAACTCTCCGTCAAGTTTAAGCTCCGGATGCTCCTCTTTGGCAATTCTTGTAGCCTCTACGACTTTATCTACGTCAGGATGCTTTGCACTTCCCTTAGTGGAGTGGGAAAGCATAGCTACGATCGGCTCCTCCTGAACAAGAAGCTTAAAGGACTCAGCAGAAGATGCTGCGATCGCAGAAAGCTCATCCGGAGTCGGGTTCTGGTTCAGACCGGAATCAGCAAATACGAATGCACCGTTTGCACCATACTCGCAATCCGGAACAACGATCAGGAAGAATGCGGATACAAGCTTGGTTCCCGGTTTTGTCTTCAGGATCTGAAGGCATGGACGAAGTGTATCTGCTGTAGAATGGCATGCACCGGATACCATACCGTCTGCATCCCCCATCTTAACCATCATTACGCCATAGTATGGGTACTGAGTATGAAGGATCTCTTTCGCTTTCTCAGGTGTCATTCCCTTCTTTGCTCTCAGCTCTACAAATTTATCAATATATGCCTGAGTTCTGTCAGATTTCTCCGGATCTACGATCTGTGCACCGGAAATATCAAAGCCGCCCTCTGCAGCTTTCTTGTTGATCTCTTCCTCATTACCGATGAGGATGATCTTTGCAACTCCCTCTTTCAGAATCTTGTCAGTTGCCTCAAGAGTTCTCATATCCTCTGTCTCTGGCAGTACAATTGTTTTTACGCTTTCTTTTGCTCTTTTTTTAAGCAGTTCAACAAATCCCATGATTAAATGGCTCCTTTCTTGATGTAACAAAAACGCTAGTGTCTGTTCGGGCACTACACTATGTTTATTATACCCCCTTACCCTTTTCTTTTCAAGCGTTTCATTGTCAGAAAATGGCTATACTGCGTATTTTTTGAAGTGCAATTGTTACTGTTTACCGACAATGTTCTGCGATGTGTTTTTTGTGGATAAAGATCACAGATGGCCCGAGGATTTCGGCGCATGATCATAAATTTGCGTGATTTCTGTATCTCACAAAGGGTGTTGCCGGGCCCAGAGCGGACAGCAACATTCGGTTTTATGGCAGCAAAACAGATTTCGAATGCCGCTTAACTTTTTACATTGCTTATGTTAAAATAGCACCATTATAATTTTCAGAAACGGCAGGTACTTTTTTATATGAAAGTTGTTGGAATCATTGCAGAATATAACCCATTTCACAAAGGTCACGAATACCAGATCCGCTATGCCCGGGAGATCCTTGGTGCCGATTATATTGTGATCGCCATGAGCGGAGATTTTGTCCAAAGAGGGGCTCCTGCTCTTATGGAAAAACATCTCCGGGCTGAGATGGCTCTTCTTGGAGGCGCCGATCTGATCCTGGAAATGCCGATACAGACAGCAACGGCCAGTGCGGAAGGATTTGCCGCAGGTGGCGTAAGCCTTCTTGACGGGCTTGGTGTTGTAGATGAGCTATGTTTCGGAAGTGAATGCGGAGATACAGAGACTCTTATGAATATTGCACAGATTCTTGTAAAGGAACCGTTTGAATACCGCAAACTCCTTCAGCAGAATCTTCGTACCGGAATGAGTTTTCCTGCTGCAAGAAGCAGTGCTTTGATCCGTTACATGCGAGAAAAAGCCACTTCCGTGCATAACACATTCGGCGTTTCATCAGAACATATTGAACTCATTCTTTCTTCTCCCAATAACATCCTGGGAATCGAATACTGCAAAGCGCTTCTCCGTCTTAACAGCCATATCCTTCCTCATGCACTTTTAAGAAAGGGAAGTGGTTATCATGATACGGATTTTTCTCTTCTTTCCGACGAAGAATTTCCCTCTGCTTCCGGCATCCGGAGCCTTATGAAAAAATCCGAAGGAACTGTGCAGTCTGCTGATCTTTCCCGGTTGATCCCTTCTGCTTCCCTTCCCGGATTCCTGGATTCTCTCAAAAAAGGAGCATGGCTTTCTGACTCAGCACTGGATCTTCCTCTGCATTACAAACTGCTTCTGGAATCCGAAGAAACTTTAAAAATGTATCCGGAGCTTTCGGATGCACTGATCCGGCGTATCCTGAAATCCCGAAATCAATATGAAGGTTTTTCCCAGTTTGCGGATCTTTTGAAAACACGGGATATTACCCGTTCTGCTATCTGCCGCAGCCTTGTCCGGATCTTTCTTGACCAAAAAACAAAAGCACCCGGACACATTCCCTATGCCCGGGTACTTGGCTTTCAAAAAAACAGCGCTCCGCTTCTCAGCCAGATCAAGAAAAACTCCTCGATCCCGCTGATCACCAAAGCCGCCGATGCATCTGCGATCCTCGATGAAACTGCGCTTCGACTTTTTAATGAAACCTGTGCGGCTTCCAATCTTTACGAAATGCTTCTCTGCCACAAAACAGGTCAACCTTTCATCCACGAGATGAAAAAGCCGCTGCGGATCATTTAAGATCCACAGCAGCTTGAACGCTGATAAGTAATCTTTTCATGGCTTGAGATCGGATTTTGAACAACTTTCAGTTATTCAGTTTAATCCGCTTTTTCGGATCGCTTCCACTGCTTCCCGGATCTTCTCCGGCGGAAGTACCAGGGCGAAACGTACGTAGCCCTCTCCATGGGGACCAAAGCTTGCTCCCGGAGTCACGATGACGCCGGCCTTTTCCATCAGTTCCATACAGAATGCCATGCTGTCGGTGCGGCCACCCGGGATCTTCGCCCAGACAAACATGGTGCCTTTTCCATTTGGAAGTTCCCATCCGATATCACGAAGTCCCTGGCAGAGAGCATCTCTTCTCTCCTGGTACTTCTGACACTGTTCTTTTACGCTGTCCAGCGGTCCCTGAAGTGCTGCAATAGCTGCTTTCTGAAACGGCAGGAACATGCCGAAGTCGATCTGGCTTCTCAATTTGCGGAGCGCTGCGATCACATCCGACCGGCCTACCAGAAAGCTAAGTCTTGCGCCTGTAACATTGAAGGATTTGGAAAGACTGAAAAATTCCACTCCAATATCTTTCGCTCCCGGAGTGGCCAAAAAACTTCCTCCAAATGCCCCGTCAAAAATAATATCGCTGTACGCATTATCATGAATGATCAGAATATCATATTTTTTCGCAAATTCCACGATTTCTTCGTAAAGTCCCGGAGTGGCAATGCTTCCTACCGGGTTGGACGGCAGGGATACTACCATATATTTAGCCTTATTCGCTATTTCTTCCGGAATTCCCTTTACATAGGGAAGGAAATCATGCTCTGCAACCAGCGGATAATAGTAAGGAACTGCTCCTGCCATCAGACTTCCTGCTGCAAATACGGGATAGCACGGATCCGGAAGAAGTACTGTATCTCCCTCATCACAAAGCGCCATGCCAAGATGCCCCATTCCTTCCTGGCTTCCATAAACAGTCATTACCATGTCCGGTGTCAGTTCCACATCAAAACGTTTCTTATAATAAATACAGACTGCATCCAGAAGCTCCGGCAGATCACGGAGACTGTATTTCCAGTTGTTGTCATCCATAGCTGCTTCCGCTACAGCTTTCTTGATATATTCCGGAGTCTTGAAATCCGGAGTTCCCACACTCATGTTATAGATCTTCATGCCCTGTGCTTCCAGCTCCATACGTCGGTTGTTCAGAGCAGCAAAAATTTCATCTCCAAATCGGTCCAATCTTTTTGAAAACTGCATATCATTCGTCCCTCTTCCATAATAAAATCAAACGGATATTCGCAATCCGCTTCGCTACTTGCTCATAAATGAAATCACAAAGTGATTTCATTTATTTTATCACGGTAACGTGACATACTCAAGAATTTTCATAAAAAAAGAACCATCACCTGTGTAAAGCAGCTATTCATTTTCCACTTTACACATGATCGGTAACGGTTCTTCATTATTTATTCCGTTTATTCAGACAAAAGAATACGGTCATTATCCAAAGCCTTGCCCACTCCCGTTTTAAATTTCTCAAGAAGGCCATCCACGGTCATATCCTTCTTCTCTTCCCCTCCGATATCCAGCACGATATTGCCGGAGTCCATCATCAGGATACGGTTACCAAGATCAATTGCTGACTGCATATTGTGTGTGATCATCAGACAGGTCAGCTGATTTTCTTCCACGATCCGTCTGGTGAGATTAAGGACTTTCTCAGCAGTTCCCGGATCAAGGGCTGCAGTATGCTCGTCCAGAAGAAGTAATTTCGGCGGATTCATGGTTGCCATCAAAAGCGTCAGCGCCTGTCTCTGTCCACCGGAAAGGAGACCTACCGGATGACTCATCCGCTCTTCCAGTCCAATGTCCAGCTTCTTCAGTTCTTCCCGGAAACGTTCTTTTTCCTGCCGGGTCGTGCGGGAAAGCCACCCACCCTTGCCGGCTGCAAGTGCAAGATTCTCTTCGATCGTCATTCCCGGTGCAGTACCACGCATCGGATCCTGATAAAGACGTCCGATCTCTTTTGCGCGTGCATGCTGCGGCATAAATGTGATATCCCTGCCATCCAGCTCGATCGAACCGGCATCTGTAAGAAAATCACCGCAGATTGCATTAAAAAGTGTTGATTTTCCTGCACCATTGGAACCGATGATCGTAGCAAAGTCGCCTTTTTTCAGTTCCAGGGAAAGATCTGTGATTGCCTTTTTTTCGTTTACGGTTCCCGGATTAAATGTTTTTGAAATATGGCTGATTTTTAACATAGATCATCTTCCCCCTTTTGCATGAGTCATTCTTCTTCGGATCTGCGGCCACTGTTTCTTAAGATACGGACCGGAAATTGCAAGAACAACGATCACAGAGGATACCAGCTTCAGCATAAATGCCGGCATATTGAACCGAAGTGCGATGGTATACACAAGGCGGAAGATAAAGGAACCAAGCACCATTCCCACCGCTCTCACAAAAATTCCTCCATGTCCGAGAAGGGTACCTCCGATCAGCAAGGATGCCAGTGCGATGGTGACCATACCCTGACCGATGTTGATATCTACGGATTTCTGTGACTGAGACAGAAGGCATCCGGAAAGTGCGGTAAATGCATTTGCCACGCAAAGGCCGATCACCGTTGTAAAGACCGGATTGATGGAGGAAGATTTTACCATATCGGAATTATTTCCGGTTGCCCGGATCGCAAGACCAAGTCTTGTTTTCAGAAAGAATACCAGAAATACGATCACGAGGATCACTGCGATAGCTGCAATGAGGATATCTTCCCTACCTTTTAACGCTGTACCTGCAAGCGCATCCTTCATCATGGTAAATACTGTGGTCGTCCGATTCATATTGATCAGGGATGACCCTCCCATGACCGCGATATTTACGGAATATAATGCAGTATTTACAATAATACCTGCAAGCAGGCTGTCTACCCCCAGCTTCGTCTGCAGGATAGCCGTTACAAATCCTGATGTAACACCTGCTGCCATGGCTGCCGCAATGGACAGAAACGGATGTCCGCTTACAGCAACTACGGCTCCTACAGCGGCCCCGAAGGTAAAGCAGCCATCTGTAGAAAGGTCGCAGACATTCAGCATGGAATAACTAAGGAACAAAGCAAGAACTGTCAGAGAACAGATCAGTCCAAGCTTCAGGGCAGTCTCCCCGAGGGAGAGCATAGTTGCAATCGTCACAGTGATTTCCTCCAATTGGATTTATTTCATAACTGCTCACAAAAGTGAGCGGTTAATTTATTTTGATTCTACTTCATCAAAGCTTTCTGCAGTTGTGATCTCATTTACCTGTGTGCAGAGAGGCTCAAATGCCTTCTTTACGGTATCGAAATCAAGTCCAAGTGCCTTGCAGGTTTCTGTATTAACTGTTGCAGTACCATTGTCAAAGGTTTCAACAGCTGTCTTAGACGGATCCGCATTATCTATCAGGATGTCAGCGATCATATCGGCTGTTTTCTGTCCCAGATTTGCATAATCAACACCATATCCTACAAAGGCACCATTTAATGCAAAGGAGTCGGCACCTGTGTAGTGCGGGATTCCTGCGTCGATGAATTTTTCATAAATAGAAAGCTCTGCTGTCATGATGGTGTTGTCCGTAGGTGTAAATACGGCATCCACACCGTCAGCGATCAGTGCATCTGCTGCGAGCTGGACTTCATCGGTAGTGGTTCCGGTACGCTCTACATATTCGATTCCCTCTTTATCCAGATAATCTTTTGCTTCCTGGATCGCTGTTGTGGAGGAATCCTGTCCGACATCATAGAGAAGACCGATCTTCTTTACATCCGGATTCTGTGCCTGGATCAGCTTCATGATAGAAGAAGTATCCAGGTAATCGCTGGTTCCTGTGATATTTGCACCAGGAGCATCCAGAGAATCTACAAGACCGGAGCCAACCGGATCAGATACTGCGGAGAAAACAACCGGTGTATCGCTTCCCTCTGTAGCGGACTGCATACGCATTGCCACCGGTGTAGCCACACCAACCATCAGGTCAACCTTATCCGCCTGAAAATCTGAAATGATCTGTTCCATAACACTGGCATCTGCATTACAGTTATCATAAGACACATCAAATGTGACACCCTTTTCTTTGCCAAGCTCCTCCAGACGGGACTGGATGTTGTCTACGATCTGGTTCAGGGAAGCATCATCTACATAATTGCAGATGCCCACTTTAAAATCCTCCGCCATAACCGGGCTTGTCATCATCATAGTTGTTGCTGCTACTGCTGCTGCGATCACTAACATTCTTTTTTTCATGGTTTTGTTCTCCCTTCTTATTTCCGCTTATGATTACCTTTTGTACACCTTGCGGTCTGCTTTTCCGGAACAACTTTCATGCAACAGAATCGCTTTTCCTGTAACACAAAAACCGTCCCAAGCTTATATCATGCTTGAGACGGTAATAAAAGTTCTTTATTATCGCGGTACCACTCAAATTGACGAATCGTCCACTTTCCGGTGTACTAACATACACTCCTCATTGGTAACGGGTTCGGTTCCCGTCGGCGCCTACTGTACAGATAAATAGTTC
Organism: Blautia sp. aa_0143; assembly: GCF_004167315.1. Classification (NCBI taxonomy): domain Bacteria; kingdom Bacillati; phylum Bacillota; class Clostridia; order Lachnospirales; family Lachnospiraceae; genus Blautia; species Blautia sp. aa_0143. The sequence continues at coordinate 74,489 of NZ_RCXU01000013.1, read as the reverse complement.
GGGCCGCCCTCGAAAGTCCATTCAACATCTGGTCCCCTGCGGATTTCCACCATCACCGCTCTCTGTGAAGCTTCCTGAAATGTTTACTTCTCTTTCTCACTGGTTTGTTTTTTAAGTTGTGTTTACTTTAGCACATCAACGTGAGTCTGTCAAGTCCAAAAATAAAATTAATTCTTAAAGCTGTGGATTGGTGCCGGGATCCTTCCACCTCTCTGTACAAATGCATCACAGGAGAAGGAATTTACTGGCATGATCGGAGCATAGCCAAGAAGACCTCCGAACTCAACCGTTTCGCCCACACCCTTACCGATAACCGGGATGAGACGTACTGCAGTTGTCTTCTGATTTACCATACCGATGGCAGACTCATCTGCGATGATACCTGCCAGTGTAGTCGCCTTGGTATCTCCCGGAACTGCGATCATATCCAGACCAACAGAGCATACACAGGTCATGGCTTCCAGCTTCTCCAGAGTAAGAGCTCCCTCGTTTACCGCATCGATCATTCCCTGATCCTCGCTGACAGGAATAAAGGCACCACTTAATCCGCCCACAGCAGCTGCTGCCATAACGCCGCCTTTCTTCACCTGGTCGTTGAGAAGTGCAAGCGCTGCAGTTGTTCCAGGTGCACCGGCTCTCTCAAGGCCGATCTCTTCCAGGATCTCAGCTACGGAATCACCGATAGCCGGTGTCGGTGCAAGAGAAAGATCCACAATACCAAACGGCACGTCAAGACGTTTGGATGCCTCACGTGCAACCAGCTGTCCAACTCGTGTAACTTTGAATGCGGTACGTTTGATCATCTCGCAGAGAGTTCCGAAGTCCTCGCCACGAACCTGCTCCAGAGCCTTCTTTACAACTCCGGGGCCACTGACACCTACGTTGATGATGCAGTCCGCCTCTGTGACACCGTGGAACGCGCCTGCCATAAACGGGTTATCATCCGGTGCGTTACAGAATACTACCAGCTTGGCACATCCAAGAGAATCCTGGTCCTTAGTAGCCTCTGCTGTTGCGAGGATGATCTCGCCCATCAGCTTTACGGCATCCATGTTGATACCGGTCTTGGTGGAACCAACGTTTACAGAACTGCAGACGCGCTCTGTTTCTGCCATTGCCTGAGGAATGGAGCGGATAAGAAGCTCCTCTGCCGGAGTCATTCCTTTGCTTACCAGTGCAGAATATCCGCCGATAAAGTTAACGCCAACTTCCTTGGCACATTTATCCAGCGTTCTTGCGATGGTCACAAAATCCTCCGGTTTCTTACATGCAGCCCCGCCAACCAGAGCAATGGGTGTTACGGAAATTCGTTTATTTACAACCGGGATACTGTACTCGGTTGCGATCTCATCACCGGTAGCTACCAGATTTCTGGCCTTTGTGGTGATCTTTTCGTATATTTTCTGATTCAGTGCATCCAGGTCAGGATCGATACAGTCCAGAAGGCTGATCCCCATGGTGATGGTACGCACATCCAGATTCTCCTGCTCGATCATTTTATTTGTCTCGTTTACCTCAAAAATATTGATCATTTTATTTTCTCCCTGATGATTGATGTAAAGTAGATATCATATGCATTGGCAATCCGCATTCGCTGCTTGATCATACTCGATGCATCATGTTAAAAATATCTTCATGCTGGCAGTGGATCACAACACCGATCTCCTTACCCAGATTTTCAAGCTCTTTTGCAAGTTCACCGCCATCCTTTTCACATTTTGCTGTGTCTGCGATCATCATCATGTTGAAGTAACCCTGAACGATGGTCTGAGAAATATCCAGAATATTAACCTGATTCTCTGCAAGATATGTACAAACCTTTGCAATAATTCCTACTGTGTCATTTCCTACTACTGTGATAATTGTCTTCTTCATCGTTTTTTCCTTTCTACACTGTGATTATTTCTGATATGTGATCCCTCTTCGCTACCTGGATCTTAAAATCCCTAGAACGGTACGGGTTGTCACCAAGTGTCACCTCCGAGCACACAGTCTCGTAGGCAAGTTCTTCATAGTTGTTTTCTCTGCTTAAATGGCCAAGAAAAACCGCCTTCAAATTATCATGGAGGATCCGACAGAGCAGACGTCCTGCATTCTCATTGGAGAGATGCCCACGATCTCCCAGAATCCTCTGTTTGAGATAATAAGGGTATTTTCCAACCTGAAGCATGCGGATGTCATGATTTGCTTCCAAAAGCACCGCATCCAGATTCTCCAGATTTTTTACAATGTAATCATTATATTTTCCAAGGTCTGTGGCAATGCCCACAGAATGCTCTCCGCATTCCAGGCGGTAACCCACCGGCTGTGCAGCATCATGGGAAATGGTAAAAGGATTTACCGTCAGGTCCTTGATCCCAAAAGGCTCATCCTCCCGGATCTCGTGGATCAGTCCCTCCGGCATTTTTCCAAGGGATTTCATACGAAGCATGGCATCTGCGGTTCCACCTGTGGTATAGATGGGAATTCCATATTTTCTGGAGATCACTCCCAGTCCCTTGATATGGTCGGAATGTTCATGTGTGATCAGGATACCGTCCACATCTTTTCCGGTAAGATCCAGGGAATTCAGGCCTTTTTCAATACTCTTCCCGCTGATCCCCACATCTACCAGAACATGTGCCTCCTCAGATCCCACATAAATACAGTTGCCGCTGCTTCCGCTGGCAATACTACAAAGTCTCATTTCTCTCTATCCCTTCTCTGATCTGTCTCCGGGTATCCTTCAGATCTCCATTATTCTCGATCACATAATCCGTATGTTCTCTGAAAACCTGGTCAGATACCTGGTTTCGGATAATGCCAAGAGATTTCTCTCTGGAATAGCCACGGCTTTCCATCAGACGACGGATCCGGATTTCCTCCTCTGTATACACATACCAGACTTCATCACAGAATTCCTGATAATTCTCTTCCAGAAAAAGAGCAGCTTCCACAACACAGATCTCTCTTCCAGCTTCCTTTTGTTCTCCAAGAAGATCCAGGATTCTCTGCTTTACAGCCGGATGGATGATCCCGTTTAATTTCAAAAGCATATCCTTATCTGTGAATACTACATCAGAAATCCGTCTCCGGTCAATAGTTTTATCTTTTTTTATGATTTCTTTTCCAAACAATGCGATCACCGCATCGTAACATTCTTCCCCCGGTTCCATCAGAATGTGACCAAGCTGGTCTGCCTGGATCACATATGCCTGGAAATCTTCTTCCATGATTCCAAGTACTGTACTTTTTCCGGCCCCTACTCCGCCGGTTACTCCGATCACTCTCATTTATTTCGCCTCATACCAGCTGTCACCCTGGTGCATATCTACGTCAAGTTCCACTGCAAGGTCTGCAGCTCCCTTCATCTCTTCTTCCAGAATACGGGAAACTTCCTCGATCTCTTCTTTCTTTGTCTCGATCAGAAGCTCATCGTGAACCTGCAGCACCAGTCTTGAACGCAGTCCCTCTTTTTTCATTCGTTCATAAACATGGTTCATGGCTATTTTGATGATATCTGCTGCAGTACCCTGGATCGGAGAGTTCATGGCTACACGTTCTCCGAAGGAGCGCTGCATGAAATTACTGGATCTCAGCTCTGGCACAGGCCTTCGTCTGCCGAACATAGTTGTCACATAACCGTGTTCCTTGCCATCCTTTACCAGACCGTCCAGAAAGCCCTTGATCTTCGGATAGGTCTCGAAATATTTCTCAATATAGGCAGCTGCCTCTTTTCTGGTAATACTCAGATCCTGGCTCAGTCCAAAGGAACTGATCCCATAAACGATTCCGAAATTTACCGCCTTGGCATTTCTTCGCTGAAGAGATGTCACTTCATCCAGCGGCACATGAAACACCTGGGATGCGGTGAGCCGGTGGATATCCTCCGCCTCACGATAAGCCTGGATCAGTTTTTCATCACCGGACATATGTGCCAGCACACGAAGCTCGATCTGGGAATAATCTGCATCCAGAAATACAAATCCCTCCTCCGGCACAAAAACCTTACGGATCAGCCTGCCCAGCTCCATGCGGACCGGTATGTTCTGAAGATTCGGATCTGTGCTGCTGATACGACCGGTTGCTGTGATCGTCTGATTAAAAGTAGAGTGGATCCTTCCATCTTCTCCGATCACATTTCCGAGACCATCTGCATAAGTGGATTTCAGCTTGGTCAGCTGGCGGTACTCCAGGATATCTTTTACGATGGCATGATCCGGCGCCAGCTTATCCAAGATATCCGCCGCTGTGGAATAGCCGGTCTTGGTCTTCTTTCCACCTGGAAGTCCCAGCTTTTCAAAAAGGATCACACCCAGCTGTTTCGGGGAATTGATATTAAACTCCTCCCCTGCTTCCTGCCAGATGGTTTTTTCCAGCTCCTGGATACGGACTTTAAGTTTTTCACCATAGTTCTTAAGCTCTTCACCCTTAACGGAAATCCCCCATTTTTCCATGGAATCCAGGGTAAAGACAAGAGGAAGCTCGATCTCATCATAAACCTTACGCATGCCTGTTTCATCCAGTTTTTCAAGAAGAACCTTTCGGGCCATGCAGGGCACAAACGCCTGATAGCAGGCATAATTTCCAAGGCATTCCAGTTCCTCTTCCCAGGCCTTTTTCAGAGAAGTCTTTCCAAGAAGGTCTTCCTTTGAGGGGAACATCATACCATCCAGATATTCTTTGGCGATATCATCATGGGAATAGGAAGATTTCAGCGGGTTCAGAAGATATGCAGCAACCCCCGCATCAAAAACCTTCTTCGGATCATCAAGGGAAACATGTTTGAGAACTGATTTAATATCCATAGCACAGAGCACCGTACTGTCCGCCAGAGTTTTCAGTTTTCCGCAAAGGTAATCCCCTGTGAGAAGTCCTCCCACCGGAATCTGATAGATTTCTTTTTCATCCAGGACCAATCCCACGGTATACACCTGATCCGGATCTGCAAGAACAGAAATACCCACCTGATCTTTCTGCGCTGCTTTTTCAAACAGTGCCTCCACACCGGAAAGATCATTACAGGTAAAAAATTCCAGTTCCATGGAGGAATCTGCTGTCGTAGCCGGATCAAAACGGTTCAGCATGTTCTTAAATTCCAGGCGTTTACACAATTCATATGCCTCCGGAGTATAGGGATTTTCCACTTTCGCTTTTTCGTAGGAAAATTCCAGCGGACTATCTGTGTTGATGGTTGCAAGCTCTTTGGAAAGCTGTGCCAGATCATAATGCTCACGAAGAGATTCTTTCGCCTTATTAGGCTTTACTTCTTCCAGATGCTCATGAGCATTCTCAATGGAACCGAACTGCACGATCATCTTGGTCGCGGTTTTCTCTCCAACGCCCGGGATTCCCGGAATATTATCGGAGCTGTCGCCCATCAGCGCTTTCAGTTCTATGATCTGCGGCGGCGTTACCTGATATTTCTCAAGAACTTCCGCTGTATGGTAATTTTCAACGGTTGTCTTTCCCCGGACAGTCTTCGGAAGCCGGATCAGCACCTTATCTGTGGCAAGCTGAAGAAGATCACGGTCTCCGGAAAGAATGGTAACATCCATACCCTTTGCTTCACTTCTTCTGGCGACCGTGCCAAGAAGATCATCTGCTTCATAGCCTTCCAGGGACATGATGTTGATTCCCATGGCAGAAAGCATCTCCTTGATCAGCGGAACCTGTTCCCGAAGCTCCTCCGGCATGGGTTTTCGGGTACCTTTATAAGCTTCATATCTCTTATGCCGGAACGTAGGTGCACTCAGATCAAATGCAACGGTAAGATACTCCGGCTTCTCTTCCTCCATGATCCTGAACATAATATTCAGAAATCCATATACCGCTCCTGTATGGCATCCTTCTGCATTGGTAAGATCCGGCAGACCATAAAACGCACGGTTCAGGATGCTGTGACCATCGATCAGTAATATTTTTTCACTCAAAATCAAATTCCCTCCTTCAGTTCCAGGATCACAAAAACAAGAAAGACCACCAGTGCCGCGATCAGAACGCAGACTGCCACTGCAGCGATCGCTCTGTGAAATTTCTTTTTTCGGATATACCTTCTGGATTTTCGGATATCCTCTTCCAGAAGCTCCTTAAAATCCAGAACAGTATCTTCCTGTTTCTCATCCAGCTGCTGCATGGCCTTATGTACAATGAAATATGTGGCAAGCTCATCGTAGCAGGAGGAACACTTCTCAATATGCTCTAGAAAATCCTCCAGATCATTCAACGGCAACGTATGATCGATATATTTATTAACCATTCCCTCTGCAATACGACAGTTCATATTTTCCCTCTCTTTCAAAGCAGCGGATTCTCCCATATGATAAGCCTCTTCTGAGATCCCGCTTCACAATTTGCCCCAGACTGGGGAAATATTTCCCAGAATATTATATCATTATAGCGAATTAAACGTTGAATGACAAGGGCGGTTTCCTGTGGTATACTTGAGATATCCCGGTCAGAAAACAGAAAAACTGACCAAATATGAAAATCCAGGCAAGGAGGATCACCATTATGAAATCTATAGCAATCGTTACAGACAGTAACTGCGGCATGTCTCCCGCTCAGGTAAAAGACCTTGGCATCTACATGCTTCCAATGCCGTTTTTTATAGATGATAAGGAATATCTGGAAGACATTGACATGAACCAATCAGAGTTCTTTCAGCATCTTGAACAAAATCCAGGCTGCAAAGTTTCCACATCCCAGCCCACACCGGAATCCGTCACTACCCTCTGGGACAAGCTGCTCAAAGACTACGACGAGATCGTACATATCCCCATGTCCAGCGGTCTCTCCAGTTCCATGCAGACTGCCCGCATGCTTGCAGAAGACTATGATGGCCGTGTACGTGTCGTAAACAACCAGAGGATCTCCGGAACCTTACGTTACTCTGCCATCGAGGCTATCCAGCAGGCTAAAAACGGTCTCTCTGCCGATGAGATTGGAACTTGGCTGGAAGAAACCCGCTTCGACTCCAGCATCTATATCACTGTAGCTACTCTGAAGTACCTGAAACAGGGCGGCCGCATCACTCCTGCAGCTGCAGCCATCGGAACCATGCTCCGTCTGAAACCGGTTCTGCAGATCCAGGGCGAAAAGCTGGACGCCTTCTCCAAGGCCCGCACCATGACCCAGGCAAAAAACACTATGACTAAAGCCATCAAAGATGACATTGCAGACCGCTTTGGAGAAAAGATCAACCTGGATGTCATCCACTCCCACAACCTGGAAGCAGCCGAAGAATTCCAAAAAGAAGTCCTCACCACCTTCCCGAATATCGGTGAAGTCAACATCTTCCCTCTCTCCCTGAGCGTCTCCTGCCACATCGGCCCCGGAAGTCTGGCACTCACCTGTTCCAAGGTACACCCGGAAATATGGTAAAGACTAGTCAGAAGCAATCCACATGGCCAGAGCACAGCCGGAGGGAATACTTCTGTATGGCTCTGTCTCTGGAGGAGGGCTGCTAGTCCTTAGGTTCTGGAAATCTGCGTTATAAAAAAAAGTTCGGCTGTCTGAGCGGCAACAAGCCGCGAGTTCCGAACTTTTTTTAATGGTTTTAGCAGATTTTCAGGGCCTTAGAACTAACGCCCAACGGAAGCCGAAGACCTTACAGAAGTATTCCCTTCGGCGTCCCTCCCGCCAACATATTTAATTTTCCTGTGTATTCTCAATCTCCACCGGCGCTTCATTCAAGATCTTCATAAACTCCTCACCGGTGATCGTCTCATGCTCATACAGATACTTGGCAATCTCATGGAGCTTTCCGATGTTATCTGTCAGGATCTTCGTAGCCTTTTCATGCTCCCGTCTTACAAGCTCCACAACCTTCTTATCCAAAAGCGTCTGCGTCTCAAAGGAACAGGTTAGACTTGCATCTCCGCCAAGATACTGATTGCTTACATTTTCCATGGCAACCATGTCAAAATCATCACTCATACCATACCTGCTGATCATCGCTCTGGCAATCTTAGTCGCCTGCTCAATATCATTGGAGGCACCGGTAGTAATGGAATGGAAGATCAGCTCTTCCGCTGCACGGCCGCCTGTAAATGTAGCGATCTTATTCTCCAGTTCTTCCTTAGTCATCAGGAAATGTTCCTGCTCATCTACCTGCATGGTATATCCCAGTGCACCGGAGGTACGTGGAATGATCGTGATCTTATGGACCGGTGCAGAATCTGTCTGCTTGGCAGCAACCAGTGCATGACCAACCTCATGATAGGAAACGATCAGCTTTTCCTTATTGGAAAGTACACGGTTCTTTTTCTGATATCCGGCAATAACAACTTCGATGCTTTCTTCAAAATCCGCCTGTGTGGCAAATTTCCGTCCGTCGCGGACTGCACGGAGAGCTGCCTCGTTGACAATATTGGCAAGCTCCGCACCGGAGGCACCGACTGCCGCCTTGGCAATTTCATCAAACCGGACTGTATCCGCAATTTTGATCTTCTTGGCATGAACCTTCAGGATTTCCTCACGCCCCTGAAGATCCGGAAGCTCAACCGGGATCCTTCTGTCAAAACGTCCCGGACGAAGAAGTGCAGGGTCAAGGGAATCCGGTCGGTTGGTAGCTGCCAGGATCACAACACCCTTGGAACCGTCAAAACCGTCCATCTCTGTCAAAAGCTGGTTCAGTGTCTGCTCACGCTCATCGTTTCCGCCGCCCATTCCGGAGCCGTCACGTTTCTTGCCGATGGTATCGATCTCATCAATAAATACGATACATGGTGCCTTCTCATTGGCCTGTTTAAAAAGATCACGGACCTTGGCAGCACCCATACCCACAAACATCTCCACAAATTCCGAACCGGAAATTGAGAAAAACGGAACCTCCGCCTCACCGGCAACTGCCTTGGCAAGAAGAGTTTTACCGGTTCCGGGAGGGCCTACAAGAAGGGCACCCTTCGGCATGGAAGCACCGATCTCTCTGTATTTCTCCGGATTATGAAGGAAATCTACAATTTCCGTCAAAAGCTCCTTGGCTTCATCCTCACCGGCAACATCTGAAAATTTGATTCCCGTAGAGGATTTCACATAAACCTTGGCATTGCTTTTGCCAAAGGACATCATTCCTCCCGGTCCTCCGTTTCCCATGGAACTCATCATCTTCTTGCTGAGCCAGCGTCCCAGGAGAATAAAAATTGCGATCGGGAGTACATATCCCAGGATCAGAGATAAAAGCAGGGACTGTCTCTGAGGTGCAGTACCCTCTATACTTACGCCCGCATCGTAAAGATGGGATACAAGATCCTGATCCTCTACAGATACCGTCTTACAATAGACATCATTTCCATCTACCTTCATCGTATAATAGATATAATCAGAATTAATAGTTGCTTCATATACTTTTCCTCTGTCTACAGCTTTCAGGAAGGTGGTGTAATCGGTCTCTTTTACACTTCTCTCAGAAAGAGCAGGAAGAGCAAAAACATTCAGCAGAACAATAATTACGACCGCAATAATGTAATATACATACAGTGGCCGCTTCTCTGGTTTTTTTGAATTCAGATTCATGCAGTCTCCTCCGTTATCTTATAGTATATTGCTATATCCACAGTGCTATATCAAGTGGTACAGCCTTGTAGTACACTCTACCACTTTTTTCAGTCAATTTCAAGGATGCCTCATCCGATTTCATAAACTTTTTAGAATTAAAAATATTTCCAAATAATACCTTTATTCTGAAAAAATCCTTGCAAGCCACCTGATACTGTGCTATTATAATAAATGGATATGCCGCTGTGGCGGAATTGGCAGACGCACTTGACTCAAAATCAAGCGGAGCGATCCGTGCCGGTTCGAGTCCGGCCAGCGGCATTCGCATAAAAGACCTGACGGAGAAATCTGTCAGGTCTTTATTATATACTATCAAAAAACACGAAAGGAATAAAAAAATGGAAAAAGACAAAAGCTTTTTAGGAACCGAGTCTGTCGGAAAGCTTCTTCTGCAGCTTGCACTTCCTACCGTTGCCGCACAGCTCATCAATATGCTCTACAATATCGTCGATCGTATCTATATTGGTCATATTCCCGGAGAGGGTGCTCTTGCCCTTACCGGTGTAGGTGTATGTATGCCGCTTATTATGGTCGTATCTGCCTTCGCTGCTCTTGTCGGAAACGGAGGCGCTCCCAGAGCCAGCATCTTTATGGGTAAAAATGACACGTCGAAAGCCGAACAGACTCTCGGAAACTGCTTCACCATGCAGATCATCATCTCCCTGATCCTGACTGTTATCCTGTTTCTCGGAAACCGCAGCCTTCTCCTTGCATTCGGCGCCAGTGCAAACACCATCGACTATGCGGTGGGTTACATGAATATCTATGCAGTAGGAACTATCTTTGTACAGCTGACTCTTGGCATGAATAATTTCATCACAGCCCAGGGATTCGCAAAAACCGGAATGCTCTCCGTATTGATCGGTGCGATCTCCAACATTATTCTGGATCCGGTTTTTATTTTCGGATTCCACATGGGTGTCCGGGGCGCTGCTCTGGCAACAGTGATCTCCCAGGCATTTTCCTGCATCTGGGTCCTCTCCTTCCTCTTTGGAAAAAAGACCTTCCTGAAGCTTCGGAAAAGCACCATGAAACTGAAAGCCGATATCATTCTGCCCTGTATGGCTCTTGGCTCTTCTCTCTTTGTCATGCAGCTCAGTGAAAGCGTTATCTCTGTCTGCTACAACTCCTCCCTCTTAAAATACGGCGGGGATGTTGCCGTAGGAGCCATGACCATCCTTACCAGCGTCATGCAGTTTGCCATGCTTCCTCTTCAGGGACTTGGTCAGGGTGCACAGCCTATCATCAGCTACAACTATGGTGCACGTAACGAAAAACGTGTACGTTCTACATTTAAGCTTCTTATAAAAACAAGTGTTTCTTATTCCGTGATCCTGTGGCTGATCATTATGATCTTCCCGCAGATCTTTGCCGGAATGTTTACTTCGGACAGTACATTACTTGCTTTCACAAAAACAGCGCTCCGGATCTATATGGCAGTTGTGTTTATCTTTGGTATCCAGATTGCCTGCCAGATGACCTTTATCTCCCTTGGCAGAGCCAAAGATTCCATCATTGTGGCTATTGTCCGGAAATTTATTCTGGTCATCCCGCTGATCTATATCCTGCCCAATATTTTCCGTGCTGACCGGACAAATGCAGTTTATATGGCCGAGCCGGTTGCGGATATCCTGGCCGTTACATTTACTGCCATCCTGTTTTTCTTTGAGTTTAGAAAAGCCTTGGCAGAAATCTCCGGCAGCCGGAAGCAGTAACCCTGCATTTGACCACCTTCCGCCCTGCTCGCGATCTTATGCCTACCAGATACTTAAACATAAAACAGCCCTCTATGCATCATTACCAAGATGCATAGAGGGCTGTTTTTATATATTTCCGCTATTTTATTTCAGTTCGTCTTCATCCTGAAGAAGTTTCTCAAAAACAGGGAAGCAGTCAAAGGTTGCAAAATAATCTCTCGGTGTCTCGGCACGACGGATCATCTCAAAGCTGCCGTCCTCATGAAGAAGGATCTCTGCAGATTTCAGTTTACCATTGTAGTTATAACCCATTGCAAAACCATGAGCACCTGTATCATGGATCACAAGAAGATCTCCCTTGTCGATTTTCGGAAGCATACGGTCAATGGCAAATTTATCATTATTCTCACAGAGGGAACCTGTCACATCATATTTATGATCGCACGGCTCGTTCTCCTTACCCATAACCGTAATGTGATGATAAGCACCATACATAGCCGGACGCATCAGATTTACTGCACAGGCATCTACGCCGATATACTCTTTATGTGTATGCTTCTCATGGATTGCTTTTGTGACAAGGCAGCCATACGGTCCCATCATGAAACGGCCAAGCTCTGTATAGATCGCAACATCACCCATTCCTTCCGGAACAAGTACTTCTTCATAAACCTTGCGGACACCCTCACCGATCACACGGATATCATTTGGCTCCTGATCCGGTTTATAAGGAATTCCGATACCACCGGAAAGGTTGATGAATTTAATGTGTGCACCTGTCTCCTTCTGAAGCTTCACGGCAAGCTCAAACATAACCTTTGCAAGCATTGGATAATAATCATTGGTCACTGTGTTGCTTGCAAGGAATGCATGGATTCCAAACTCTTTGGCACCTTTGGATTTCAGGATACGGAATGCGTCAAAGATCTGCTCGGTAGTCATTCCGTATTTTGCATCTCCGGGATTATCCATGATACCGTTACTGATCTTAAATACTCCACCTGGATTGTAACGGCAGCTGATCACTTCCGGGATTTTTCCGAGAGCTTTCTCTACGCTCTCAATATGTGTGATGTCATCAAGGTTGATGATCCCACCGATCTCATCTGCATATCTGAACTCTTTCTCCGGTGTGTCATTGGAAGAAAACATGATATCGCCCTTTTTGCAGCCTACTGCCTTGGCCATCATAAGCTCTGTTTCTGAGGAGCAGTCGCAGCCACAGCCATACTCCTGCAGAATATTGATCAGATATGGATTCGGTGTTGCCTTTACCGCAAAAAATTCCTTGAATCCTTTGTTCCATGCAAAGGCCTCTTTCAGGGCTTTTGCATTCTCACGGATTCCCTTCTCATCATAGAGATGGAAGGGTGTCGGAAACTTTTCAGTAATTTCGTTGAGTTTCTCAAGTGTCACAAATGGTTCTTTTTTCATAATAACTGCATCTCCTGTTTTTCCGACTGCTGTTCCCGAAGAAAACTCAGTCTTATTCTGCCTCGATCACGTGCATCATATTTGTCACTGCACCACGACCGTTTGTCATGTTGGTCGCAGGGTCTCCTGCTGTAAATACAACAAGGTCTCCTTTATGTATCAGATGACGGCTGCGGACAACATTCATAGCCTGAGACATGATATGGTCCGTGGTATCTCTCTGATATCCTTTCAGAGGTGTTACACCCCAGATCAGCTGAAGTTTATGCTGGATGGTTGAGTTTGGTGTGATCGCATAGATCGGAACCTTCGGACGGAAATTGGAGATCAGTCTGGCTGTATTTCCACTCATTGTCGGTGTTACGATAGCGTTCGCCTTCAGGTTCTTTGCAGTACGCACCGTTGCAAGTGCCACTGCACTGGAGATCTTCTCTCTTCCGTCCATGGAACGATGTTCAATAAACACTTTATAATCCAGATGCGGCTCTGTCATCTCTGCGATATCTGCCATCATCTTAAGAGCATCAACCGGATATTTACCAGCTGCTGTCTCTCCGGAAAGCATGATCGCATCGGTTCCGTCGTAGATCGCATTGGCAACATCAGCTACCTCTGCACGTGTAGGACGCGGATTACGGATCATGGAATCAAGCATCTGTGTTGCTGTGATAACCGGTGTATAATGTTCATTACACTTACGGATGATCTCCTTCTGGATGTGAGGTACCTGGCTTGCAGGAATCTCCACACCAAGATCTCCTCTGGCAACCATGATACCGTCAGATGCTTCAATGATGGAATCAATATTCTCAACACCCTCTGCATTCTCGATCTTCGCGATAATACCGATATCCTTTCCACCATTATCATTCAGAAGCTTACGGATCTCACGGATCACCTCTGCGGAACGAACAAAAGATGCCGCGATGAAATCAAATTTCTGCTCGATACCAAAGATAATATCCTTCTTATCCTGCTCTGTGATTCCCGGAAGATTTACTTTTACATAGGGAACATTTACACCCTTCTTCTCTCCCAGCTCACCACCGTTTAAGATATCACAGACAATATCGGTTCCCTTGATCGCCTTAACCGCCAACTCGATCAGACCATCATCAATGAGGATCCTGTTTCCCGGTTTTACATCCTTGTAAAGTGTCTCATATGTGATAGCAACCTTTGTGCTGTCGCCTTCAAAATCGCCAATTCCAAGTACAAACTGTTTTCCCGCTTCCAGCTTAACCTTCTGTCCGTCCTTTAAAAGTCTGGTACGGATCTCCGGGCCCTTTGTGTCAAGAAGCATGGCAATAGGCATATCAAGCTCCTCACGAAGCTCCTTGATCATATCCACACGGCCCTTCTGCTCCTCGTGATCTCCGTGAGAAAAGTTGAATCTGGCAATATCCATTCCATTCTCCATAAGAGCCTTCAGAGTTTCCCTGTTATTGCTGGCAGGTCCAAGTGTACAGATAATCTTAGTTTTTTTCATAATAATGTTCTCCTTCGTTTGTGCGTTTTACTGCACGTGTTTATGTGTAAATAAATGATCCTGACAATATTCATAATTTCCGTTGCACTTTGAGCAGAAACGAAACTCCAGGTTTGGGTCATCCTTTTCGGTACGTCCGCAGATCGCACATTTATGCTTGGCGATCCCATTCGGACCGGACCCTGTTCTGGAAGGAGCCACAGCCTTCTTAAACTGCTGCCTCCTGTGGATCTCCTTCGGATTGTATCGGTTCATATCACGGGTACTGAAATAAAAGATCACAAAGTTTAAAAGTGATGCTACGATCGGTACTACACCTACCCAAAGCCCGACTCGAAGATAAGATACGATATCCCACGCAATGAACAGTCCGTATACAAAGGCCATCCATTTCATCCTGATCGGGATCACAAACATAAGAAGCAGCTGAAGATCCGGATATGTGACTGCATAGGCAAGGAAAATAGAAAGACTGATATAATATGTGGTAAAAATATTTCCGCCAAGAGAATAGGCGATCCCGTTCATCACCACATAACCACCTGTAAATACATGTAAAAGCACTGCTGCGATCACAGTAAACAAAACACCTGAAAAAATATACAATGTGTACCGGAAAGTTCCCCAGGTACGTTCCAGTGAAGTACCAATCGGATAATAGAAAAAAAAGATTGCGAGAAGGAACATCACAAGATTGCCGGTTCCTCCCACACTGGACGGCGGATAGATCACCCATGTCACCAGTCTCCAGATCTGTCCCTTCATGACCATGGACATATCAAGACTCAGCATATTCAAAACTCCTGGAGCAAACATAGCCAGAAAATACCCCAGCACATAACATCCGATGATGTAAACAGTCAGATTCGGAACCCCGAATCTTCCGAATTTACGTTCCAGTTTGTCGATAAATTTCATTAAAATCTCCTTTCAGAAAACTTTTGAAAATCAGAAAAATCGCTTCTTGGAAAGAATGATCGCTGCCACAACACTGATTGCCACAGAAATCAGGATAATGATCAGAAATCCCAATGGACTCCTTGATAAGGGCATACCGGAACCAGCCACATTCATTCCGTAAGCACTGAACACAATAGTCGGAATACTCATGACAATAGTAATGATCGCCAGTACCTTCATAACGATATTCATATTATTGGAGATGATCGATGCAAAAGCATCCATAGTTCCGTTCAGGATACCGCTGTACACATTGGCCATTTCGATCGCCTGCTTATTCTCAGTGATGACATCCTCCAGAAGATCGGTGTCCTCCGGATATTTCTTGATGCTGTCTATCTTCAGAAGCTTCTCCAGCACAACCTCATTGGACCGGAGTGATGTGATAAAATAAGTCAGGGATTTCTGCAGCTCCAGAAGCTCGATCAGCTCTTCATTTCTTGTGGAAAGATGCAGTTTTTCTTCCACCTGCTCACTTTTTTTGTCAATGATACGCAGATAACGCAGGTACATGCTCGCATTTCTGTAAAGGATCTGAAAGATAAAACGGGTCTTCATATAGGTAAAAAAGCTCCGGACTCTTCCCTCCATAAATCTGGTAAGAACCGGTGTATCCTCCAGACAGACGGTAAAGATCATAGACCCCGTCACAATGATGCCAAGCGGTATTGTCCCATACCAGTCCTTGTCATTACGTTCCTCGATCATAGGAACATCAACCAGGATCAGTGTATAATTATCCTCAACTTCGATACGTGACCGTTCTTCCTCATCCAAAGGGGATCGTAAATCGTCAACCTCTATATCAAACTTCTCGGAAAATTCAAAAATCTCTGTTGCCGTCGGATTCGTCAGCGCAATCCAGCAGCCTTCCTCCGGTTCCTGTATCTGGTGGATGGCTCCGTCTATTGTCTTGTAAATCCTTACCACGATTCCCACTTCCCTTCTCTTGCTTTTCTTTTGCCAGGGCAAAATTCTTTTTTATTATAAATAGTCAAAATAGCTTTGTCAATTCATACCTTTTCTTTTTAAAAGAGCTTTTAAATAATTTCACATGATCTTTACATGAAAATTCATTCTGCCTTCCACGTTCTTTACATTTTTTCCGGCTTCCTATATAATGATTCCAGAATTCCAACGAAAGGAAGTTATACAAATGAGTCAGTCATCATTCGGAAAAAAATTCGTGGTTACCACCTGGGGAGAATCTCACGGCAAGGCTACCGGTGCCGTTCTCGACGGCTGTCCCGCAGGTCTTTCTCTCTGCGAAGAAGATATCCAGGTTTTTCTTGACCGGAGAAAGCCCGGTCAGAGCCGTTATACAACTGCCCGTAAGGAAGGAGATCTGGTGGAGATCCTTTCCGGAGTTTTTGAAGGAAAGACTACCGGTACTCCAATTTCTCTTCTGATCCGCAATACAGATCAGCGTTCCAGAGATTACGGAAATATCGCATACTCCTATCGTCCCGGTCACGCAGACTTTACCTTTGACCAGAAATATGGATTCCGTGATTACCGTGGAGGTGGACGCTCCTCCGGAAGAGAAACCGCCGGACGTGTGGCAGCCGGTGCCATTGCCATCAAGCTGTTAAACGAACTTGGCATTACATTTACTACCTACGCAAGATCCATCGGTCCTGTGGAAATCCGGTCCTTCTCAGAAGAAGAGATCCGAAATAATGCACTCTGCATGCCAGATGCCGACGCAGCCGCAAAGGCATCTGCCTATCTCGAACAATGTCTGAACAGTCAGGACAGTGCTGGCGGCGTGATCGAATGCCGCATCAAAAACGTTCCTGTCGGTCTGGGCGATACGGTTTTTGACAAGCTGGATGCTACCCTCGCTCATGCGATCATGTCCATCGGTGCTGTAAAAGCTGTTGAAATCGGTGACGGCATCAATGTGACACGCCTTACCGGTTCCGAAGACAACGACGGTTTTGTACAGAAAAACGGCATTATTTCCAAAACCTCCAACCATGCAGGTGGTATTATGGGTGGTATGAGTGACGGCAGTGATATCATACTCCGTGCACATATCAAACCTACTCCTTCCATCAGTCAGTCTCAGTCTACTGTGACCAACACCGGAGAAAACCTGGAGCTTGAGATCAAGGGCCGGCATGATCCGGTGATCGTACCGCGTGCAGTAGTCGTTGTGGAAGCTATGGCAGCACTTACCATTACAGATGCACTTTTTAACAATATGAGTGCACGGATGGATCGTATCCACGAATTTTATCAGCGGTAATTTCACATTTTGACCTGTCAGATAAAAAATTATAAATGCGCAAAAAAACAGACTCAGGGAAAGTTCCTACTCGTCCCTGAGTCTGTTTTTGTTTGCCTGTACAAGACTTACTTTGATCAATCCTGTTCTTAGTCCAACTGCTCGCATGTATCCGGTACCGGCCAGATATGGATACTGTTCGGTGTCTCGATCTTTCTCGGTTTTTCGTTCATCATGATGATATTCTTTTCATAATCCACAGTGAAAACGGTAATACTGTTGCTGGCATGATTGGCAACAGCAATATGCTTGTTATCCGGGAAGATCATAAGATCCTTCGGGTAATCACCACTGATCGGAAGTGTAAATTTCTTGGTCAGAAGGCCTGTTTCCTGGTCTACTGCATACATAGTCACAGTATTTTCACCTGCTGTTGTACAGAAAAGATATTTACCGTCCGCGGAAAGAGACATACCGGAAGCTGCGTTATGGAGCGCATCATTGGAATCCTCTTTTCCAAGAGTGGTAATGCTCTGAAGCAGCTGAAACTCCGGATTCTTACCACTTCCGTCATAGCTGTATACCTTCACCTCATTGCTGAGCTCAAAAAGAAGATATGCAAATCTTCCGTCATCACTGAAACGGATGATACGAGGGCCGCTCTCTCTCGGGCAGCGAAGAATGTCAACCAGCTCCAGTTTGTCTTTCTTCTTATTGATACGATAGATCTTAACCTGATCGATACCATTATCTACCGCACAGAGATACTTATTATCCGGTGTCGGACGTACACAATTAACATGCGGACGGAAGTTACGCTCTGCCACGCTTCCAAGTCCCTTGTGGAAAACGCCGTCCATAACACTTCCCAGACGGCCGTCTTTATGTGTATGTACAACCGTTACCTTACCATCATGGTACCCTGCCACATAAAGATATCTTCCGTCCACATCTGTTGCAAGATAGCAGCCTCGCATTCCGTTGATATCCACACTGTTGAGGCGGGTAAGATCACCGTTCTTGTCTCTTTCAAATACAGCTACACCCTCATCCTCAATGGAATACAGATATTTACCGTTTTTTGATACTGCCAGATGAGAAGCATTGCTAACTTCCACTTCGCTTCGTTCTGTGAGTGTTCCTTTTTCTACATCTACATCGTATACCTGAATTCCCTTACTGGTTCCATGGGTATATGTTCCCACGTAAGCCACGTACTTCTTTTTTCCCATAAGTTCTGGCCTCCTGCTTTTTACATTGGTTACGTATTTTTGTGTTTATTTTATCACAAAGCTTCTGCAAGAACAAGTTACCATCCTGTTATCTTTTGTGCAATTTTTTATGCAAAACTGCCGTTCACACATGATCCACGCAAATGGATCGACTCCTGCGCATCCATTACGCCTCTTTACAGATCTCCCAAAGCGCCTCTCATTGCTTCCAGAGTTTCATCAATTACTTCATCTGTATGCGCTGTGGAAAGGAACATCGCCTCAAACTGGGAAGGTGCAAGATGAATGCCTCGTTTCAGCATTCCCTTGAAATATTTTGCAAAAAGCTCCAGGTTGGATGTTTTTGCAGAAACATAGTCTTTTACCTCCTGGTTTGTAAAGAAAATACTTGCCAGAGAAGAATCATAGTTTACCTGATATGGAAGACCTTTTTCCTCCACGATCTTCTTCAAGCCGCCGTAAAGCTTCTCACCTTTGGCAGCCAGATCTTTGTAGATTTCCTGATGCTCATAGAGATATTTCAGCTGTGTGAAACCTGCAGCCATGGCAACCGGGTTTCCGCTTAAGGTACCTGCCTGGTATACAGGACCACACGGTGAGATCAGATCCATGATCTCCTTACGTCCGCCATAAGCGCCTACCGGCATTCCTGCGCCGATTATTTTCCCGTAGGTGACAAGATCCGGACGGATACCAAAATACTCTGCTGCTCCGCCAAAGGCAAGTCGGAAGCCTGTGATCACTTCATCAAAGATCAGCAGGCAATTGTGCTCATCGCAAAGCTCACGAAGCCGCTTTAAGAAGCCTGGTTTCGGAGGAACCACACCCATGTTTGCTCCTACTGCCTCCACGATCACGGCTGCCACATTTCCCTCTTCCTGTTTGAGAAGTGCTTCCACACTGGCGGCATCATTGTAGGTAGCCGTCATGGTATCCTGTGTACAGCCCTTCGGAACACCGGCGCTGTCCGGAATACCACTTGCCATGACACCGGAGCCGGCACTTACCAGAAGGCAGTCACTGTGTCCGTGATAGCAACCTGCAAATTTGATGATCTTGTCTTTTCCGGTAAAACCTCTTGCTGCACGGATGGCACTCATAACAGCTTCTGTACCTGAGTTTACCATACGGATCATATCTACATGTGGAATATGTTCACAGATAAATTCTGCGATCTCTACTTCGATTCCTGTAGCACAGCCAAAGCTCAGGCCATTTTCACAGGCTTTTATCACGCTTTCACGGATCGCCGGGAAATTATGTCCCAGGATCATCGGGCCCCAGGAATCAATGTAATCCACATAGCGGTTTCCATCCACATCATAGATGTAACATTTATCTGCTTTTTCAATAAAACGAGGTGCCTCACCGATGGCTCCGTAAGATCTTACCGGGCTGTTTACACCTCCCGGGATTCTTTTTACCGCACGCTCAAATAACTGTTCTGATTTTGTCATCAGCCGATTCTCCCTTCATCCATAAGCCTTGCCAGAAGTTCTGCATAATAGGTAAGATAGATCTGTGCGCCGGAACGGAATGCTCCGGTAGCCATCTCACCTACGATTCTTTCCTCGTCGATCCAGCCGTTTGCAGCTGCTGCTTTTACCATTGCATATTCACCGCTGACACTGTATGCGGCAACCGGAACGTTTGTGATCTCCTTTACCTGCCAGATCATGTCCTGGTATGCAAGAGCCGGTTTTACCATGATGATATCTGCGCCCTCTTCCACATCTGCAAGTGCCTCTTTCAGTCCTTCTCTGCTGTTGTGTGGGTCCATCTGGTAACTCTTTCTGTCACCAAAAGACGGAGCAGAATCTGCTGCCTCACGGAACGGACCATAAAATGCGGAAGCATATTTTACTGCATAGGACATAATCGGTGTTGTATAATGTCCTGCCTTGTCCAGACACTGACGGATCGCTGCAACACGGCCATCCATCATATCAGATGGAGCAACCATATCCGCACCTGCCTCCACATGGGAAAGTGCTGTTTTTGCAAGAAGCTCCAGTGTCTTGTCATTATCCACATCATGACCGCAGAGAACGCCGCAATGGCCATGGGAAGTGTACTCACACATGCATACATCTGTTACATAATAAAGCTCCGGAAATTTCTCTTTTGCAATGCGAAGAGCTCTCTGAACGATCCCCTCCGGATCATAGGCACCGCTGCCCACTTCATCCTTATGGTCAGGAATACCAAAAAACATCACACTGCCTACACCGGCTTTGGAAAGCTGTTCCAGTTTATACGGAAGACGGTCCAGGCTGTAACGGTACTGCCCGGTCATGGACGGAATTTCTTCTTCCTTATTTTCTCCTTCCATTACGAACATAGGATACATAAGAGAAGATTTATCCATTCTTGTCTCACGTACCATCTTACGAAGGTTTTCGCTACCTCTTAATCTTCTTGGTCTTTTTGTCAGTTCCATGATCATTCGCTCCTTTTCATATCCTCCACCAGCTTGACAAGACTGTCAATGGTGGCTTTTTCTGACATATATGCTTTCATTCCAAAGCTCTCAGCAGCCGCCTTCGTCTGTCTGCCGATGCAGGCCGCCTTAACCTTTGAATAATCCAGTCCTTTTGTTCCCTCTACAAATCCCTTCACAGTGGAGGCACTTGTAAACACCGCACAGCTGATCTGTCCTGTTTCAAATTCCTTCTTCTCATCGATGAGCTGGCTCTTTTCGTAAAGAGTCTGATAAGTCGGAACATCCTCGACCACAGCGCCTGCCTGTGCAAGAAATGCGGTGAGCTTTTCATTGCCCTTTTCTGCCCGCGGGATAAGTATCTTTTCTCCACCGGAAAGAAGCTCTGAAAGTTCCTTTCCAAGAGTATCCCCGTCATATACCGACGGCACAAAATCTGCCAGCAGACCTCTTTCCTTCAGGGCCTTTTTTGTTCCTTCCCCGATCACGGCCAGACGGGCATTTCCCATGGCACGGATATCTTTTCCATGGCGGATCAGTTCTTCAAAAAATACCCTTACACCTGTAGGGCTGGTAAATACAAGCCACTGATATTCCTCCAGGTGATCCAGCGCTTTATAGAGACGGCTCTGGTCTTCCATGGGGACAGTACGGATCGCCGGAAGCTCCAGAACCTCCGCGCCTTTTTCACGAAGCATGTCCGCAGTTCTGGAAACAAGCTCCTTCGGTCTTGTGACAAGGACCTTCCATCCTGAAAGCGGCAGTTCTTCATACCAGCCAAACTTCTCTGCCAGTGTACATACCTTACCCACCACAATGATCGCCGGTGTCTCGATCCCCTGGCGTTTCACCTCTTCTTCCAGGGTAGAAACTGTTGCTACGATCCGTTTCTGACCTGCTGTAGTTCCCTTCTGCAGGATCGCCGCAGGCATGTCCTTTTCCATTCCTGCACCTATCAGACCCTCGCAGATATCCGGAAGTGCGGACACGCCCATCAGAAATACAAGCGTTCCCTTTGTATCAACAAGTGCCCGGAAGTCTATATCATATTCTTCTCCGGCTTTCTTGTGTCCTGTAATGATGTGGACTGAAGAACAGAAATCCCTGTGTGTTACCGGAACCCCGTTATATGCCGGTACTGCAATGGAGGAAGTAACACCCGGAACAACCTCATAAGGGATCCCATTCTCCCGAAGAAGCTCCAGCTCCTCTCCTCCTCTTCCAAAGAGGAATGGATCTCCGCCTTTCAGGCGCACCACACGAAGACCCCGCTGTGCCTCCTCAAGAAGTACCTGATTGATATTTTCCTGACGCATGATATGGTGACTGGCACGTTTGCCTACATTGATCAGCCTGGCATTTTCCGGGATTCTTGACAGAACTCCCTGACCTACCAGACTGTCATAGACGACCACATCTGCCTGTTCCAGCACTTTGAGGCCTTTTAATGTAAAAAGGCCGATATCGCCAGGACCCGCTCCTACCAGCCATACTTTTCCTGTTTTCATCTGTTTTCTCCTTTTTTCCGAAGAGTTTCTGCCAGTTCCCTGCCTAAGCTTTCCGCATCTGCCTTATTGCCACGCAGTGTTCCTGTTACATAGGAACCGTCTTTTTCATTATAATAAAGCCCTCTGAGATAGATCTCATCCCCGAGAATTTCCGCATGGGCAGCCACCGGAGAAGAGCACCCTCCATCCAGGAGCTTTACAAAAGCACGCTCCGCACTTCCCGCGGTCCAGGCATCCTTATCACAGTAGCCCTCCAGGAAATCATAAGCTTCCCCTTTTCTTCCCTGTACAGCAAGGATTCCCTGACCAGCAGCCGGAATGATCTCATCTGCTGTAAAATACCGGTTGATCCTGGATTCCAGTCCAAGTCTCTTAAGGCCGGCAGCAGCCAGGATCAATGCACTGTACTGTCCTTCATCCAGCTTCCGGAGTCTTGTCTGAAGATTTCCGCGGATACTTCTGACATCCATATCCGGATACAGTTTTTTAAGCTGTAAGGTTCTCCTTAAGCTGGAGCATCCAAGGGGCTTGCTTTTATCAAGTTCAGAAGCTCCCTCAGGAAGAACCAGTACGTCTCTCGGATCTTCTCTTTTGGAAAAAGCCAGAAGCGGCAGCTCCTCCGGAACCTCCATAGGCATATCTTTCAGGCTGTGTACAGAAAGAATACTTCTTCCATCTATCAGTGCTTTATCCAGCTCCTTTACAAAAAGCCCTTTTCCGCCAACCTTATCCAGTGTACGGTCCAGAATGATATCCCCGGTAGTTTTCATAGTGAGGATTTCCACTTCCAGATCCGGATTTTTTTCTTTTATGTAGTCACGGACCATTTCGCTCTGCAGCACTGCAAGCTTACTCTCTCTGCTGCCGATCACGATCTTATCTCTCTTCATCTTCATCCTGCTCTCCCAATACTTTTTCCAGCGCATTCTGGATCTCTTCCCTTACACGCTTTGCTTTTTTGTGATCCAGTCCGCTGGCTGTAACTCCAACTACCATTTCATCCCGCATATATACGCCTGGGAAATAAAAATCACAGGCTTCCCGGTCGGAGGCTACATTAACATAAATGCCCTCCTCCTTACAGACACGGTGGATCTCATCATTCAGCTTCCAGTCATTGGTGGCTGCGATCACCATATATGCATTGGCAAAATCAGAACGTTTCACGGGACGGATATACAGAGTCACGGTTCCTGCTTTCCCGAGATCCATAAGCTCCTGGGTCACTTTTGTAGCCACTACCGTGATATTTCTTGTAAATTTCAGAAGAGTTTTTATTCTTCTGGTAGCAATATTACCACCACCTGCCACAACGATATTTTTATCGGACAGGTCTATAAACATGGGGAAATAAGGTTTATTCTTCATAAAGTTTCTCCAGTCCTTCCACACATTCCAGAAAAGCATCCTGGTTCAGACTGTCCCGAAGCCCGAAGATCAGCTTGTTCACAACCTTTCCGGCTGCAGTATCCACTGCTTTTTTCAGGTTTTCTCTGTCTGAATCCTCCATAGGAGTTTTCCGGAAGATTTTTTCGATCCTCAGGTTCAGATCTTCCACAGCATCCGCTTTGATCTCCTGGATGCGCGGGATGATATCACGACCTTCCAGCCACTGGAAAAATTCGTTCATCTGGGCCTTCACAATGGCTCCTGCTGCTTCTAGGTTATCTGCAAGTTCCTTCGGTGTCTCGCCGGTTCGGAAGCTGTCCATATCATAAAGTGTGATGTTATCTTTTTTTCGGATCTCCGGATCAATATCTCTTGGAACTGCCAGATCGATAAGGATCATAGGTCGTTCCACACGTACATCCTCAAACAATTCTTCCGTCAGTGTATAATTGGGGCTTGCTGTTGCGCTGACCACCAGGTCACACTCCGGCAGATAATCCATTCTCTCACCATAATTGATCCTGCTGCATCCAACAGGAATGCTCACAACACCACTTCTGTACTGACGGATCGTAACCGTCACATCCGCTCCTGCTTCACGCAGTGTCTGGGCAGCCATCTTCCCCATCTCACCGTTTCCGATCACCATACAGACTTTATTGCGAACATGATAACCGCCCTCTTCCAGAAAACGGATGGCCTGATGGATCACAGAAGGATTTCCATGGGAAAACGGCACTTCCGTTTTGATCTTCTTGCCTGCAGTTACCGCCATACGGAAAAGCACCTCCAGAACACTGTCTGTGGTAAACTCATCCCTTGACATACTCAACGCATCTTTTACCTGGGTCAGGATCTGATCTTCCCCCAGGATCTGGGATTTCAGTCCGCTGGTAAGATAAAACAGGTGTTCCACCGCCTCTTCGTTTTCTCTGCTGGTAAAATACTTCTGGTATTGTTCTCCCTGCACACCTTTCAACGAGCAGAGCCACTGATACAGGTCCGGCTTCTCCTCATCTGCAGTACTTACCCACAGTTCCAGCCGGTTACAGGTCGACAGAATAATACACCCGCAGATCCCAGCTTCTTCTTTCAGCCTGCGCAGCGCCTCTCCGGTATTTTTACGGGTAAAAGCAAACTGCGCTCTGACATCTACAGGTGCCATATTATGATCGATTCCAATCATGAATATACTCATGTCCTACGTTTCTCCTTTGTTTCCACAATCTTTTATAATGATAAACATTTCCGTAAGGAAAGTCAACTACGATTGACAATGTCAGCCCTCCCTTTTATAATATCTTATGGTAGAAATTGCGGATCATCTTTATATTCCAGCGGAGAAATATAAAGAGTTTATCATAATCACCATAATTATCAGGATGGAGGAAATCCCCGTATGAACTCAGCTTCAAAAAAAGCGATCCTAGTAGTAAGTTTCGGCACAAGCTATGAAAACACCCGTAAGCTTACCATCGAGGCCATCGAGCACGATATTGCCGATGCATTCCCGGCCTGTCCCACCTACCGTGCATGGACAAGCAAAATGATCATTGCCAAACTGAAAAAGCGGGACGGTCTTACGATCCACACGGTAAAGGAGGCTCTGGAACAGATGCTTCTGGATGGTATCACCGATGTGATCGTACAGCCGACTCATGTGATCAACGGTATCGAAAATGATCAGATGAAAGCCGATGCGCTTTCTTTTCGTGACCGTTTTTCCAGTATTGTTTTCGGAAATCCTCTTCTCACAACAGAAGAAGATAACCAGGCGATCGTCCGGGTAGTTGCAGATGAATTCCGGGACATGGATCCGGACACTGCACTTGTACTGATGGGACATGGAACAGAACACTACGCAAACACGGTTTACGCTGCTTTGGATTACCGTTTTAAAGATACCGGACATAAAAATATTTTTCTTGGAACTGTAGAAGCCTATCCGGCCCTGGACTCCCTTCTCCGGGCTGCCGACAGCTTTCATCCGAAAAAGATCGTGCTGGCGCCTTTCATGATCGTAGCCGGCGACCATGCACAGAACGATCTGGCCGGTGCAGATCCGGACTCCTGGATGAACCGTCTTTCTTCCGAAGGATATGAAGTCACCCCTGTACTGAAGGGACTTGGCGAATATCCCCAGGTCCGGCAGATCCTTGTGGAACATGTACAGCAGGCCATGAACGCTTCGATCTGACAGAGATCAGATGATCCATATATATCCCTCATAAAAAAACTGCACCGTGATCCATCCCTGGATCTTCCGGTGCAGTTTTTTATTTTTTATGAAATTACTTGAAATTCTGAAATTCCTGTTATTTATGCCATCAGTTCATCCAGTTTTGTCTTTACAGCAAGGATAAACTCTTTGCTGTTCAATACCTGTACCTCTTTCAGGGAAGTGATCAGTGCAAGATCCTTGGTCATCTTTCCGCTTTCAATGGTATCCAGTGTTGCTTTTTCCAGTTTTCCTGCAAAATCAGCAAGTGCTTCATTTCCGTCCAGCTCGCCTCTCTTGCGGAGAGCTCCTGTCCATGCAAAGATCGTTGCAACGGAGTTTGTGGATGTTTCTTTTCCCTCAAGATGACGATAATAGTGTCTCTGAACTGTTCCGTGGGCAGCCTCATACTCAAAATATCCCTTCGGGGATACCAGTACAGAGGTCATCATGGCAAGAGAGCCAAATGCGGAAGATACCATGTCGCTCATAACATCTCCGTCATAGTTCTTGCATGCCCAGATAAAACCGCCATCTGCCTTCATAACACGGGCTACGATATCATCGATCAGACTGTAAAAATAGGTCAGGCCGGCTTCCTCAAATTTATCCTTAAACTCTGCATCAAAGATCTGCTGGAAAATCTCTTTAAATCTTCCATCGTATGTTTTGGAAATGGTATCCTTGCTTCCGAACCATACATCCTGCTTTGTGTCCAGTGCATAATTAAAGCAGCTTCTCGCAAAGCTCTTTACGGAATCATCAAGATTATGCATGCCACGGAGAACACCTGCTCCATCAAAATGCTGGATCAGCTCCTTACGCTCTTCTCCGTCTTCGCCCTCAAATACAAGATATGCATCTCCCGGCTTGTCAATATAAAATTCTGTATTCTTATAGATATCTCCATATGCATGACGTGCAAGTGTGATCGGTTTCACCCAATTCTTTACACATGGCTCGATTCCCTTTACAACGATCGGCGCACGGAATACAGTTCCATCAAGAATAGCACGGATCGTTCCGTTTGGACTCTTGTACATTTTTTTCAGGTCATACTCTTCCATTCTGGCTGCGTTTGGCGTGATCGTGGCACATTTTACGGCTACTCCGTATTTCTTGGTTGCTTCTGCTGCATCAATGGTAACCTGATCATCTGTCTCATTTCTGTGCTCAAGACCAAGATCATAATATTCTGTATTCAGTTCCAGATACGGTGTGAGAAGTTCATCCTTGATGATCTGCCACAGGATACGTGTCATCTCGTCTCCGTCCATCTCAACTAAAGGTGTCTGCATTTTGATTTTTTCCATATTATTTTCTCCTTTTGAGGTTTATTCTCCTGTTCGGATTCCAGGTGCTCTTTCCTTTAGAATCTTTCTTCAGCACTTTTACTGTACATTGTACTCATATTTTCCGGTTCCGTCAACGCTTTTGTGCTTTACCACACTATGTTTATAAGAATTGTATAATAATTCAGCCTGCCAACAGTTTTTCACAGTTAAATTTTCCCCATCCCTGCTGATTTCTGGGAAGTCCCATATCTTCTGCATTTTCTCTTAACAACATCTTTACCTCTACATTAGAAAGCCGGGGATCTTTTTCCAGAAGGCAGGCGATCCCTCCTGCCACCAGAGGCGTCGACATGGAGGTTCCGCTTTTGAGCCCATATGAGTACGGCAGTCCCGGTGCACAGGCAATGACCTGGCTTCCCGGCGCTACCAGATCCGGTTTGCACACACAGTCAAAAGTAGGGCCTCTTCCGGAAACTGCCTTTCTGCCATTCAGCATATCACTGGAGCCTACGGTAATGATTTTCCGGCTGCTTCCCGGTGCTGTTACCGTGCCGGCCCCCGGTCCCTGATTTCCTGCTGCAGCTACCACCACAAATCCCAGATCCCAAAGTTTTTCCACTCCTTCAAGAAGATCTGTCTGTTCCTTATGATCCCGGGATGTTGTTCCCACTGAAATATTAACGATACGGATATGATAAATGCTTCCAAACTCCATGATCCACCGAAATGCCCGCATCACATCCTCCCTGCTTCCGTTCCCGAAACGATCCAGAACCTTCAGAGCAGCGATACTGCAGCCAGGTGCAGCCCCTTTATATTTTCCACCTGATGCAGTTCCGTCCCCTGCAAGGATCCCGCTGACATGAGTCCCATGTCCGTTATCATCATATGGGCTGCGTCTGACTCCTGTAAAATCACGAAACACGGAAATACGGCTGCCAAAATCTATATGAGGAAAAATACCGGTATCCAGAACCGCCACGCCTATCCCTTTTCCTGTATACATCCTTTTATACCTTTCCAAAGCTCTCCCGCCGGACAGCTGACCTTTCTTTAGCTTATTCTGCGACCATCTTTCCCGCTACTCGTTTTATATAAAAAGACCCCGGGATCTTACATCTGAATCCCCGGGATCTTTGCTGTATATTTTATTTAGTTTCCTCTTCCTGTACGGAAATTAACTGTTTTCTGGATCTGATTGTCCATTCCGTAGCTGTAGCTTCCATAAACTCCGGTATGCCAGCCCTTAGCCTGTCCTTCCGGGTCATAATGAAGTCCGTTTATGATCACCCAGCTATGTCTTGTAAAGCCATCTCCGGCTCCATCTCTGGTTCCCGGAACACGACCACATACCACATATGGATCATATCCGATCTCTCTTGCCAGTGCAGCAAATGCACAGGCATAGCCATAACAGTTTCCCTTTCCTGTAGCAAGCGTTCTCCACGCAGTCATTCTCCACCAGTCATTCTGATTTAAATTCGGATAATAGGCAGATGAATAATAGGTATTATTTATCACATAACTCCAGCACGCCTGCAGCTTCTGGCTTTTGGACATCCCACTTCTTGTAATATTTTGGACCACGCCTATACAATGCAGCTTCAGGCTGCGCATATCATTTTTTACAGCCTGCCCCTTTCCGTTGAACCGGATTCCCTCCAGAGTACGGTTTTTGTAAAAACGTCCCCAGGAATCCGCATAGTAAAGATTTCTATCCGGAAGGCACAGCCAACCCTTTGAAGGATTTCCATATTTATTTACGTAATAGGAATATTTTCCTACATTTACGATACGTGACGTCTTTCCGTTCAAAAGGCGTCCTGCAGTATCAAACACATAGATCCTGGAACCGATCTTGTTATGGTAAGTTAACGCATAATATTTAGGCCCGAAATAATACCGTTTTCCCTTTACGGTCTTCCATTGGTTTCTGATCTTTCTGCCCTTGGTGTAGTAGTAATATTTTCCTTTTTCTCTGTAGAGACCGGTTTTCTTCTTTACAGTTGCCGTAGTAGTTGCTGCCTGCGTCTCACAGGTTACGGAAACCGTGCAGATCTGCACCGCAAAAAGCATGACCATCGCCATAAAAAACAATTTTAATCTTTTCATACGTATCTTTCCTTATCGTTCATTCTAATCAATACTCTTCGTATCTCACACTTCCGTCAGAATAGGTGATCTCATAGTAGCCATGGCCACTTCCGTCACAGTCATCATAGGCCTGACGGCTAACCTCGGTAGGTTCTGATGCTGCTGCCTCTGCTGCTGCCTGTGCCTCTGCCGCTGCCTGTGCGTCCGCCGCTGCCTGCGCGTCTGCTGCCGCCTGTGCCTCTGCTGCCGCTTTTGCCTCTGCCGCTTTTTTCTCTTCAGCTGCTTTCTGCTCTGCTACCAGCTTGTCGATCTCATCTTTATTGGAAGTGAAGTATGTATGTGCCGCATATCCCTTAACACCATCTCCTTCAACCTTCAGCCATCCAGGGCATACACCGGTTACCTTGAACTCGGTTCCAAGAGATGTTACTTTCAGGGATTTTGATTTTGTATCCGCTTTTTCACGGATATTTACATTGGATTTTGCATAGGTAGTGGCAGCTTCTTCCAGCTCAGTCTCCTTCGCATCTTCCAGCGCTTCCTGAGATTTTCCTTTTTCATCCGTGTAGGAAATATAAAGGATCTCATACTCATTATAAAAAACAGGTTCTTTCCAGTCATCCGGTGTCACATTCCGGAAGGTATGCTCTGTACCATCTTTCATGGTGATCACTAGATCCTGACCTGCCGCATCCTTGGAGTCTTTCTTTTTGCTGTCATCCTCTTTTGCATCCTGAAGCTCTGCGGATTTCACCTCAAGTCCGCTCTGATTTTTTACTGTAAGCTCTCCGATCTGAAAATCCTCTGCGGTCTCTTTTTCTTCTGCGGAATCTTTATCGCCAGTTTTCTCTGCGGTTTCCTCCTTTGTCGTTGTCTCGTCTGCAAAAGCAGCTGTCGGTGCCCCCAGACACATCGCTGCGATCAATGCTGCCCCTAAAAGCACCTGTACTGTTTTTTTTCTCATTTCTTATATCCTCCTTTATAGTGTCAGTCCGCCTATTATACGGGCTGAATCTTTGTTGCCTGTAAGAATTTCGATCTGATTTCCGTCTGCTGCAAGAAGTGAACGGTCCAGATATAAGCAAAAACCGCTGCTGTCCGTTTTTCCATCTTCTGTGGAAACATCCATCGGAAATGCTTCATAAATCTTATCATGGTTCAATCTTATATAAATCCTGCTGTCTATATCCAGATATTTTTCTTCAATACAACCTGTGATCTTTTCCAGATTTCCCTGGATCTCGCACTGAACTGCTCCGGCACCGGCAGGAACCGTATCTTCTTCCGTAACATTCACCTGACACTCCGGTCCTTCCATGATCGGCGGTGACTGTGCCATTTCCGGGAGAAAACGCTCTGCCCGTTCCACGATCACAGTATCTGCATTCTTCTCATCCACTTCACTCATCTGGTAAGGTACTCCTCTGGAAAAATACGCACTGGAATAAGCATCTGCCATAAACGGAAGCAGTGCATTACCAAAAGAATCACGGAACATGACCAGACTTCCTTCCTTCACAGGATTTACCGTTGTGATCTTCGGATCAAAATTACTTACCACTTCTCCCACATAGGCAAATGTTGTCTGTCTGTCATAATAAACTTCCTCTTCCGGTGTCGTTGCAAGAGGATACAGCATCTCATCCAGATCTCCTGTGAAATCTGTTTTTATAGTATAGGGTTCCTCCTTATAGGAAACATGCTCCTTTTTCAGAGAAGACAGCAATGTATCCGCCGCAACTGCAGCACCCTTGTTGTTCCAGTGTGAATCTCTTTTGTGATAAAGAACTTCTTTCTCTTCTGAAAGAGTCTCATACAGATCTCCGTAAGAAACCTGCTCCTGCCTGAGATATTTCTGAAGATTAACAAGGTTTTTGTCCGATGATACCTTCAGGCTGTCATAGTACGGCATGTTCTCTCCATAGAGTGAGTTTTTATTAGGTGCCACAGTAAAAAGAAACTGCACACCTTTTTCATTCAATGTCTCCTGCATCATGGCCAATGTATGTGCAATATTAAAAAGGCTTCTCTCGGAAAGAAGCTCCTCTCCAAGATAATCCTCCAGCGAATCCTTATAATAAAGCCAGTTATCGGTTCCCTGGATCACACCATCTGCAGTAGATACTCCGAAAATCTTCCCGTTCAAAAGGGCATTTGCCGTTACCAGCTCATTTCGAAACGCAAAATGTTCCTGAAAATATTCGCCTGCTTCCGGCAGCCAACGGGTATTGATCTCGTTTTCTTTTTTCAGTTCAGGAAACTCAGCCAGTCTTCGGTTTTCAGACGATGCTTCCTGCTTTGTCACCGCCATCCCCAGAGATGGCACAAGACAAGCTGCAAAAAATGCAGTAATATAAAGCACCTGCAATTTTTTCATGTTTTCTGCCTCCTCTTAAAATCGAAAATAGATGAACGGATTATAGGTTCCACCGGCAAGGCTCAATACACAAAGCGCAAAACCAGCCAGACTTAATACATAGGTAAAGCCTTCATACCATTTATACTTTTTCAGCATGCTGTTTACCGGAACTGCTGCGACCAGTGCCGCTGCCAGCGTTACAAGATATACCGGTGTCAGCTGCTGCAGTGTAAGGCTCATTGCGGAAGCCTTCCATCCAAAATCCGTAAACATTTCTCTGATCCAGAAGCATCCCTGCTTCATAGTGTCCGCACGGAAAAACACAAAGCCAACACAAACTACCAGAAGTGCATAGACATGCTGAAAAAAGCTCTTGAGTTTTCCGCCCTTTTTCCCGATAAATGGGATATACTCTTCCAGCATCAGGAAAAAGCCATGATAAATTCCCCAGAACAGAAAATTAAAGGAGGCACCATGCCAGATACCTGTACACACAAAAACGATCATTTTATTGACCACTGTACGGAATTTCCCTCTGCGGTTTCCCCCTAACGGAATATACAGATATTCCTTAAACCATCCTGAAAGAGACATATGCCATCTTCTCCAGAATTCACGGATACTGGCAGAAATATAAGGATAATCAAAATTCTCATGGAAATGAAATCCAAACATCATTCCGAGTCCCAGCGCCATATCACTGTAGCCGCTGAAATCAAAATAGATCTGCAGCATATAGGAAACTGCGCCCAGCCAAGCACCCAGACCGGTGATTCCGGTTGCTGCCGCACCAAAGAGATTATCCGCCACAAGTCCCATTGTATTGGCGATAAGAACCTTTTTGCTCAAACCTGCAATGAAACGCCGGATCCCTTTTCCGATTTCCTCCGGCGTCTGCTTACGATTATTGATCTCCGCCTCCACATCATGATACTTGACGATAGGTCCCGCGATCAGCTGTGGGAAAAATGAGATATACAGAAGCACCTTTCCGAAATTCTTCTGAACCGAAGCATCTCCCCGATAAACATCGATCACGTAGGAAAGTGCCTGAAAAGTAAAAAACGATATTCCGATCGGCATCCGGACCTGCGGAACCGGAATTCCGGCACCGGTAACAGAATTAAATGTCTCCACCAGAAATCCGGAATATTTAAAGATCACAAGAAGACCGAGATTTATCACCACAGCCAATGTCATTGTGAGCTTACGGATCTTCGGACATTCCCCTGTCAGGCGCGCTAAAATATAGTTGCCCGCCGATGAAGCAACCAGTAATATTACATAAATCGGTTCTCCGTATGCATAAAAGACCAGACTTGCCATTACAAGCAAAAAATTTTTGGCCCGCATCCCAGGTAAAAGGAGATGCAGACAAAAAGCAGCCGGAAGAAATACACACAGAAATACCATTGAACTGAAAACCATAATTATATTTATTTATCGGTCTGGCGAATCTTATTTGCTGATCACGTCCAGTACGATTTCCTTCCCTTTTTTGTCTTTGTATGTATTGACCCAGAATCTTGTGTATTCCAACAGATATTCCTGTCCGTCACCATAACAGCCATCTGTCTTTCTGGTACGAAGAGGTCTGCCAAGGGCTTTCCGCAGTGCTGCAGAACTCTTTTCTCTTACAAATGCTTTCCTTAATCTCGAAGATGTTCTGGCATCGTATACACCGGTTTTTGTATTAAAAGCATAAAATCCGGCTCTGGACTGTCCATATGCGGAATAATAAACGCCTTTTACCATCTGTGCATACCGGTTAAATCCATAGTATTTCCCGCCGATCTTTTTTACAAGGAGATAGTTCTCCCCGAAGAATGTTCCACCTTTATAAGCCTTTCCGGTGTTGGAAAAATAGTATCTGTATGTCATTTTTTTGCCGGTAGTCTTATTAGCGACAGTCACGGTTTTCCATGTATTCTTTACTTTTTTTCCCTTCACATAATAGTAGTATTGTCCGCCCTCTTTTTTGAGACCGTTTTTTACCTTGGCTGCCTTGGCTGTAGATGCTGCCTGTACAGTCTGAACCGCAATAAGCGGTTCAGCTGCCGGCATCTGGAGCATCATCAGACAAAGTACTGCTGCCAGGATCTTCTTTGTCCACTTTTTCATGATCTGCTCCTGTTCTTTAGAGAACGATATCTTCTCTTCCTTCAGTTTTATAGTATTTTTTCATGGATGAAGATTTCTGCATATAATATTTAACATCTTTTCTGGATTTGTTTCCTGCTGCATTTGCATCAAATGTATACCAGGTATTTCCAATCTTGATCTCTGTCCATCCATGTGGCTGCCATTTATTTTTATTAAATACATTACTTTTTCCCCAGCATACACGGACCGGAAGTCCTGTTGCACGTTTAGCCTGTACTGCAAAGGCTGATGCAACACCGTAGCAGTTTCCTTTTTTCATTCCCATGGTCAGATATGCAAACATCTGGCTTTTACCTTTTGTAAACTGCAAAGGTTTTCCGTCAAAGCCCTTCATTCTCATATATCCGTATTTTTTGGAATAGTTAAACACTTTCTGAAGAGCCGTTTTTTTCTGCGCAGTTGTAGTCAGACTTGCAGAAATCTTCTGGCTGCGAAGCACTGAATCTGTCATCTTGATCAGTTCTGCATTTGCTTTTTTGGATTTCCCAGTGTATTTTCCGTTGGAAGCAAACTGCATGGTTTTGTAGGTATTTCCGGATTTTACTGTATACCATCCGGTCTTTCTTGCACCATTCGAGCCTAAATAATATGTCGCACCATTGATCTTTTTTAATTTATTGGTAACTTTTTTACCTTTGATGTAGTAATAATACTGACCGCCCTCTTTTTTCCAGCCATTTTTAACAGCTGCTTTTGCGGTTGTTGTGGTTGCTGTTGTTGCCGCCTGCGCACACACTGTGCCAAATGTCAGGCAAAACAGCATTGTGATCATGAGAACAAGCTGTGCGAATCTTCTTTTTTTCATGGTTTCTTTTCCTCCTGTTTTAAAAATCTTCATACCCGGTGATAATTATAGCATTGCTCTGATTTTCTTGCAATATAATGTATAAAATACATTATCTCCTCCAATACTTAACATATCTGAAAAATAAAGGAGGTTTTTCTATGCTTCTCTTTTTTCTTGTATTCTTCGGACTCCAGATCTTTGTTCTTTTCTGCTGTGCCGCTGCAGGAAATGACGCCGCTTCCCAGGAACTATCTGACCAGGAACAGCTTCAGTTTATCGCAGAATGGAAAAAACAACATCAAAAAAAGGACGTCTGCTGAAGAACGTCCTTTTTGCTTTGCAATTCTATTCTCCATTCATATGATGATACACACCAGTCCGCCTTTGCTGTCATTTACGATCTTCTTCATAGTATCCTGAAGCTTCACCTGACTTTCTTCGCTGATCATGGCCAGCTTGTTCCGGATTCCGTCTTCCACCAACTGCTGGATGGATTTTCCGAAAATATTGGTCTCCCAGATACTTTCCCCTCGCTCCGGGCTTTCTCTGATATACTTTATCAGGTCCTCCGCCTGCTGTTCTGTACCAACGATCGGAGCGATCTCCGTTTCGATTCCCGCCCGGATCATATGAATGGACGAATTTTTTGACCGGATCTTTACTCCGAATTTATTTCCCTGACGGATCACCTCAGGTTCCTCAATAGTGATCTCGGAAAGCTCAGGCACCACAACCCCATACCCTGTTCCTTTTACCGCTTCCAGGGCAGCCTGGACTTTTACAAATTGTTCTTTCATACCGGCAAGCTCTTTTATGGTCTGGATCAGTTCATATTCGCTTTCCATGGATATCCCGCTCATTTCACTGAGCATCTGATAATAATAAATGTCTTTTACTGCGATTCGGATACGGACTTTTCCATCGGAAAGACTGACCTGTTCAAGCAATGTATCTTCCACATATGGACTTTCCAGATATACTGATTCTCTACTTACATCACGCACATGAGTAAGTCTGGTCATCTTTTCCCGAATCTCATTTAACAGAGCCGCCTTTACCTCATGTTCCGGAGAAAGCATCTCCACCCATCTGGGAACAAAAAGCTCTATCTCACTGACCGGGAATTCATAAAGGATCTTCTCCAGGATTCTGGTCACATCCTCTTTTCGAAGCTGTTCACAGTTGACTGCCAGAACGGATACTCCAAATTTCTCTTCCAGATGTTTTACAGTTTTTCCGGTTTCCTCACTGTAGGGAGTCTGGGAGTTTACCAGGATCAGAAAGGGTTTTCCCTGGACTTTCAGTTCTTTTATGGTCTGTTCCTCTGCCGGGATAAAATTTTCTCTGGGAATCTCCCCGAAACTTCCGTCTGTTGTGACTACAATCCCAATGGTGGAATGCTGGCTGATCACTTTTTCCGTTCCAATGCGGGCTGCATCATGGAACGGGATTGCTTTTTCCTGCCAGGGAGTTTTGACCATCCGCTCCCTGCCTTCTTCCACATTTCCAGATGCATCCTTTACCAGAAAGCCCACACAGTCAATGAGTTTTACCCGGATTTTCTGGTTTTCCCCTATGGATACTTCCACTGCTTCTTTTGGAATAAATTTGGGTTCTACGGTGGTGATCATTTTTCCGGCACCGCTTAATGGCAGTTCATCCTGAAGTTCTGCTCTTTTTCCCTCGCTGATCGATGGCAGTGCTATCAGCTCCATAAATCTCCGGATGAATGTGGATTTTCCTGTACGGACCGGTCCCACAACCCCTATGTAGATATCCCCGCCCGTCCGCGCCTGGATATCACGGTAAACCTGAAAGTTTTCCATATAAAAAAGCCTCCCTGCATATACTGGCCTGTAAGTTCCGGGAAACGTCTTAAAAAAGACAGTTCCCGCATACCACAGTATATGCCCGGAAGGCTTCTTATATGCTGCTGTTCACCGGGAACAGCAGCCCTTTGTATTCCTCATATCAGTCTTTGATATAGAACTCATTGTGAAGCAGATGATGCTCTTTGCCTTTGAGGAGTCCCTCATAAAGCTCCAGAACCAGTGGGTTCTCATCGGATTTCTTGATGATCATGGTATTGTCTGCATTGTACAAACCTCTTGCTCTGGCTGCCTTGGTCCTGTCACCGGATCTGGTCGGCTGACCACCACCCATGATACATCCACGGCGGCATGCCATAACCTCGATCAGATGATAGTTTGCCTCGCCGTTCTTTACACGTTCCATAACGGTTCTTGCATTTGCAAGGCCACTGGCTACGCATACATTGATATCCATTCCCTTGTACGGTACGGTAAATTCCTTGATTCCCTCTTCACCACGAACACCGCACTCTGCAATCTCATGCATGGCTTCCTTACTGTGATCCGGGCTCAGTCTTCGAAGAACTGCCTCGGTAACACCACCGGTAACACCGAAGATAACGCCACCGCCGGAACCAAATCCAAACGGCATATCACATGCTTCCGGATCCAGTGTTGCAAAATCAAGACCAAAGTTATCGATCATGCGGAGAAGCTCTGTGGTTGTGATAACGATATCGGTATCCTGCTCGCCATCGGTAAAGCTGTTGGGGCGGATTGCCTCTGCCTTCTTGGCTGTACATGGCATAATGGAAACCATAACGGTCTTCTTGCCTGCTGCATGCTCCGAATCACGGAAGTATTCCTTGATAACCGCAGACATCATTCCCTGTGGGGAACGGCAGGTAGAAATGTTCGGAACATATTCCTTATACTGATCTGTGATGAACTTCACCCATGCAGGACAGCAGGAGGTCAGAAGCGGAAGGTTCTCACCCTTCTCTACTCTGTTTAAGAACTCCTTGGTCTCTTCCATAATAGTAAGATCGGCACTGAATGTGGTATCGTATACTTCATCAAAGCCCATTCTGTGGAGTGCGTTGACGATCTTGCCCATAACGCTCCTGCCCTTTGTGAGGCCGTAGTGATCACCAACTGCTACACGGACTGCCGGCGCGATCTGGGCAACCACACGGGTATCCTTGTCCGCAAGTGCATCCCAAACCTCATCCATATGTGTACGAATGGAGATGGCTCCTGTCGGACAGTAAACACGGCACTGACCACAGTTTACACACTGTGTCTCAGCAATCTTTTTATTGAATGCAGGCATAACCATGGCCTCTGTTCCACGGAATGCGAATCCAAGAGCTCCGATTCCCTGAAGTTCCTCGCAGGCACGTACACAGTTGCCGCAGAGGATACATTTGTTCGGATCACGGATGATGGACGGTGAACTGTCATCGATCTCGTGCTGTTCTCTTGTATTTTCAAAACGGATATCCCGCACGCCAAGGCGATGTGCCAGCTCCTGCAGGATACATTCACCGCTCTTTACACAGGTTGTACAGTCACGGCAATGTGCTGCAAGAAGCAGCTCCACGATCAGTTTACGATATTTCTTAATACGACCGGAGTTGGTATAGATAACCATTCCGTCTCTCGGCTGCTCGGAACAGGAGGCAAATGTTTTGCCTCTGTCATCCTCAACTGTACAGAGACGACAGGCACCAAAGGTGGAAACCTCTGAATGATAGCACAGTGTGGGGATATTGATACCGGCATTCCTGATGACTGTCAGGACATTTTTTTCGTCAGTAAATTCTACTTTTCTTCCGTCAATTGTCATTGTACCCATAAGATATCCTCCCTTCTATGCTTCCACATAAATCGCATCAAAGTTACAGTTATCCTTACAGGATCCGCATTTGATACATACGTCGTTGTTGATTACATGTGGATGCTTGATCTTTCCTGAAATCGCACCAGCCGGACAGTTCTTCGCACACTTGCCGCAGCCGATACAGAACTCAGGATTGATATGGAATTGACGGAGCGCCGTGCAGACCTTCGCACGACATTTCTTATCTACGATATGCTCTACATATTCGTCACGGAAACGCTTCAGAGTACTGATGACCGGAAGCGGTGCACTCTTACCGAGTCCGCACAGAGCCATACTCTGAACCATGTTTGCAAGTTCTTCCAGCTCATCCAGATCGGAAAGCTCACCCTTACCTGCAACGATTCTCTCCAGGATCTCAAGCATACGTTTGGTACCCTCACGGCAGGGAACACATTTACCACAGCTCTCACGCTGTGTAAAGCTCATGAAGAAACGCGCAACCTCTACCATACAGGTATTCTCATCCATAACAACAAGTCCACCGGAACCCATGATGGCATCCAGCTTCTTAACAGAATCAAAATCAAGCGGATGATCGATCTGATCGTCGATCAGACATCCACCGGAAGGACCACCGATCTGTACACCCTTAAATGCAGCACCACTCTTAAGACCACCACCGATGTCATAAATGATATGACGGAGGCTTGTTCCCATTGGAACCTCGATAAGACCGGTGTTCTCAATGGAACCGGTAAGTGAGAAAGTCTTGGTTCCAAGGCTTCCCTCTGTACCGATGGTGTGGAACCAGTCTGCTCCCTGAAGGATAATCTTCGGTACGTTGGCATAAGTCTCTACGTTATTCAGAACCGTAGGTTTACCCCACAGGCCCTGCTCAACCGTTCTCGGAGGTTTTACTCGAGGCATACCTCTGTTGCCTTCGATAGAAGCAGTCAGGGCAGAACCTTCACCACATACGAACGCTCCGGCACCGCGATTGATATGTAAGTGGAAATTAATACCGGAACCAAGGATATTATCACCAAGAAGGCCATAGGACTCTGCCTGCTCAATAGCCATTCGAAGTCTCTGTACAGAAAGAGGATACTCGGCACGCACATAAATATAACCATCTTCTGCACCTACTGCATAGGCAGCGATCACCATACCCTCGATCATCTTGTAAGGATCACCTTCCATTACGGAACCATCCATAAATGCTCCCGGGTCACCCTCATCACCGTTACATACTACATAACGGACTTTTTCCGGCTGGCGTGCAACCTGTGACCATTTCTTGCCTGCAGGGAAGCCTGCACCGCCACGGCCGCGGAGACCAGACTTCGAGATCTCGTCGATAACACCCTGTGGGGTCATCTCAAAGAAAGCCTTCGCCATAGCGGAAAATCCGCCTACGGAAATATATTCATCAATGGACTCTGCATCGATCTTGCCACAGTTCTCAAGAACGATCCTTGTCTGCTGGTTCAGGAACGGAATGTCACTGGGATGTGGACAGGCCTCATCATTATGACGATAAAACAGACGCTCAACAGGCAGTCCGCAGATCACGGTCTTCTCTACGATCTCGCGACAGTCGTCTACCTGAACATGTACATACTGATAATCATAGGGCTCAATTCTCATAAGAGGACCAAGTTCACATAAGCCCTGGCATCCGGTCTTAACGATTCCTACATGAGGAACATCCTTCTGCATCTCAACCGCAACACCCTCGATTCCCTCACAGAGTCTTGACATTTCTTCATAAATCTTCTGAGCACCGGAAGCAATACATCCGGTACCGGAACAGACGAGAACACGGCAGGTATAGCCATCAAGATTCTTCTTAACCTCAGCCTGTTTGTTTTTCAGATCTTCCATACTGGTTATACTCATACGCTCTCACCTCTCAATTCATTTAAAAGCTCAACAGCCTTCTCAGGAGTCATCTTCGGGTGAACTTCATCATTTACAGTCAGTGTCGGTGCAAGTCCGCAGGCACCAAGACAGGAAACTGTCTCAACGGTAAACATCATATCATCTGTAGTATGCTTCTTATGACTCAGTCCAAGTTCCTTCAGCATTGCTTCCTTTACAGGCATGGACTTACGTACATGACAGGCAGTACCGTCACATACCTTGATGATGTACTTGCCCTTCGGCTCAAAGGAAAAGTTTTCATAGAAAGTAGCTACACTGTACGCCTTCGCTTCTTTTACACCAATCTGTTCCGCAACATAAGTAAGAAGCTCTCCCGGAAGATAACGGTACTCAGCCTGAATATCCTGCATGATCGGAATCAGTGATGCAGCTTTCCGGCCGTAGTGCTCGATGATCTCATCCGTTTTCTTGTAATACGTCTGGTCTAACATTCGGTTCCCTCCTTGTTTCTCATAGATTTTCCACTCGATCAACCTGTTCCACTACAGGTTAATGCTTTAACACTCTGTCAGTGCCGCGCATTTATGCAAATCATTATTTTGCACTATTTCATGCCTTTAATTATAACTTATATGGTCATTTTTCACAAGCAGTTTTTTTGCTTTTTTCAGAATATATCGAAATGTTTACAACGGCTTACTGATTTTATATCTATTTTCCATAAAATATGTTCAATTTTTAACAGCTTTGATAATAAAGATACAAATCTGCTCTTTGTTTCTGCCCCAAAACATTAAAGCCGGTTATTGATTTTATTTCTCAATTACTTTAAGATAGATAAAAAGTGCGTGGAAAACATTTAATTAATTTATTTTGTAAAGGAGAACATCTATGCGAAATCTTGACACACCAGTAAAACAGATCCGGCGAAAGATTTTTACCGAAATTGCTAAGATCGGATTTGAATCCACGGACGAATCAATGATCCATGATATCGAATCCATTCCCTACAATATTGTAGAGGAACGCGCGAAATACCGCGAAAGCATCTATCGTGAAAGAGCTGTTGCAAGCGAACGTGTCCGTCTGGCCATGGGACTTTCCCTCCGCCCGGAAAATCGTTCCGTCCACCTTACCGATGGCGTGAAGGCCAGCAACATTGACGAGAAATATTATGAACCACCTCTTATGCAGGTGATCCCTTCCGCATGTTCCGCATGCGAATCCAACAAATACGAAGTCAGCAACATGTGCCGCGGCTGTGTCGCACATCCCTGTTTACTCACCTGCCCCAAAGGCGCCATTTCCATGGTAAACGGAAAATCCTTCATCGACCAGGACAAATGTATCCATTGCGGAAGATGCAAAGCTGTCTGTCCTTACGATGCCATCGCCCATAAAGAACGCCCTTGCGAACGTGCCTGCGGTGTAAAAGCCATCGAGAGCGATGAACAGGGACGCGCCTCTATCAACCAGGATAAATGCGTGTCCTGCGGCATGTGCATGGTCAGCTGTCCATTCGGAGCTATCTCCGACAAATCCCAGATCTTCCAGCTGTCCCACGCCCTTCGAGAAGGAACTGAGATCATTGCAGAAATCGCCCCCGCCTACATCAATCAGTTCGGCGAAGACGTCACCCCGGGCCAATTCCGCTCCGCTCTCAAACAACTGGGCTTCTCAAACATTTATGAGGTAGCACTGGGCGCAGACAT
Source organism: Blautia sp. aa_0143 (assembly GCF_004167315.1). Lineage (NCBI taxonomy): Bacteria > Bacillati > Bacillota > Clostridia > Lachnospirales > Lachnospiraceae > Blautia > Blautia sp. aa_0143. The sequence goes on along the minus strand of NZ_RCXU01000013.1, from coordinate 32,404 downwards.
CGGCTGCATCTCTGAAGCACACCACTACGCCAAAGAAGTAGCAACCGGCCACCTCCCGTTCCTCCTCACCTCCTGCTGCCCATCCTGGTCCGTCATGGCAAAGAAATACTTCCCGGCTATGATCGACAACATCTCCCAGGAGCTGACCCCGATGGTGGCAACTGCCCGGATCGTAAAAAAAGAGCACCCCCATGCGAAAGTAGTCTTCATCGGACCATGCGCCTCCAAAAAACTGGAAGCCATGCGACATTCCGTAAGAAGTGATGTAGACTTCGTGATCACCTTCGAGGAACTCTGGGGCCTGTTCGACGCCAAAAGCATCACCCCATCCACCTGCGAAGAGCTCCCGGAAGAAACCCAGGCTGCAACCGCCGCAGGACGAGGCTACGCCATCGCCGGCGGCGTAGCTGGAGCCATCGAAAACTGTCTGAAGGAATACTATCCCGATATACCAGTCCACATCGAACACGCAGAAAGCCTTGCCGAATGTAAAAAAGTCCTCACTCTGGCAAAAGCCGGAAAACTCAAAAACTGCATGATCGAAGGAATGGCCTGCCCCGGAGGCTGCATCGGAGGCGCCGGAACCAACGCCGGCTTCGCAAAAACCTCCAAGGCCCTCAAAAAATACGTAGACAGCTCAGAACCAAAACTCCCCTCACAGGAACTGGAAAACCTGGAGTTGAACTAACTACCTCAAAATATTCCACTATATAATTCCCAAAATATTTCAATTTGAATAAAAAACGGAGATGCAACCTAGATCTTTAATCTTCAAGGTTACATCTCCATTATTTTATCAACCAGGACAGGGCAAAGCCCGCCTCCATCCCTCATCCACATCCTATCGTTTAGCCAGACAACTTACCCCAACCAACGCACAGGCCCGGAAGGGAGTGCGGTACTGTCTGCGGACGACTCTGCAGGAGGTGTGCTGGATCTTAGGCGGCGGGACTTCTGCGTTATTTTTCAAAAGCCAGCTGTCTGAGCGGCAAAAAGCCGCGAGTTCTGGCTTTTGGAAAATGGTTTTAGCAGAATCCCGGCGCCTTAGATCCAGCCGCCGACGAAGCCCGGCCGCGGACAGAACCGCACTCCCTTCCGGGCCGTCCCGTTCGCCACCACCACTACTTCTCCACCGTCTCCGTACTCTCCGGGCAGGTATACTCCTCCCCCTTCAACTCCGCCAGAAGACTCCTAAGCTTATATCCATAACTTCTCCCGGCGGCCCATCCGCCACCATAAGGATTCTCCTGGATCCCAAGCCACTCCACATAAGGCGCACTCTCACGGGAAACATACTGGAACCGATTATCCACACAAGCCTGGTTCAGCTCCTCCGAAGAAGCATAAGCCTTCAGATGCTGCACCTGCGCCCGGATCCCCGTCCTTACATCAGGAAAAGAATTACCGGCAACACCACCACCGGTAGTTCCCAGCCCCGAAAAATTAAACTGCACCGCACTGGCATCCCCACCAAACTGAAGCCATCCGGTCTCAAGCATGGCCTGCTCAAAAACAACCTCTCCACGGACGCCCTCCGCATCCGCTTCCTCTATCACAATCGTGCAAAACGTATCAATATCCGGTGCACCACCCTCCGTCAGGATGCCGGAAGGATACTCCACATTCTGCGCCTCATACTGCACTACCATATCCTCCGCATCCACTGTGGTACACCCCATGATCGTATAATATCCATAAGTATTATCTGTGGAATCATCCACAAAACCCTCTGTATCACTCTCTCCAGATGACTGAGGCTTCGAAATCTGACCCTCCATAGAATGATCCGCTTCCTCTGCCAAAACACCTGCAGGCGTTCCGAACACCAGAACGCCTGCAAGTACCATCATCCGTAAACAAAAACTATTTCGGAATCTGTACATATATAAATGATCAACCCTTTATTACTGTTATTACTGCGCTTTTCTCATTGCAGCTTCAACCACATGACCTACAAGAACAGAAGTTGTAACACTTCCTACTCCGCCAGGAACCGGTGTGATCGCATCAACGATTGGCTCAACTGCCGCATAATCAACATCACCACAAAGCTTGCCCTCTGCATTGACATTGATACCAACATCGATAATAGTCTGTCCCTCTCTGACATAATCAGCGCCGACAACACCAGCACGACCAGCTGCAACGATGACGATATCCGCCTCTTTTGCAACAGACGGCATATCAACGGTTCTTGTATGGCAGATCGTTACTGTCGCATTTTTCTTAACAAGCATCATGGCAGCCGGTTTACCAACTACAAGACTTCTTCCGATAACAACCGCTTTTTTGCCTGTGCAGTCGATTCCATAGTGATCAAGGATCTCCATGCATGCCTGCGGTGTACATGGCGGGAATCCGATCTTCTTGCCTGTAAATACACCAGACATGGAAAGATCTGTCATACAGTCAACATCCTTCTCTGCTGCAAGTGCATTCTCGATCACTGCCTGATCCAGATGTTTTGGCAGCGGACGGAACAGAAGAACTCCATGGATCTTGTCATCTTTGTTTACTTTATCGATGGTTGCAAGAAGCTCATCCTGGGAAACATCCTCCGGAAGAAGAATTTTCTCACATGCAACACCAAGAGTCTCACAGCGCTTTGTAGCACCTCTCTCATAGGAAATATCGCTTGGATTCTCACCAACACGGATAATACAAAGTGTAGGATCTACACCTTTTGCCTGAAGCTCTGCAACGTTCGCTTTGATCTTTTCATTGAGAGCCGCTGTTACTTCTTTACCTAATAACTGCTTTGCCATTTGTCTGGTTCCTCCTATTTCAGTCTTCCGAGAACACTGTCAAATGTCTCGTCTGCGATCTTTGTATATTTCTCAAGCATAGCGTCTGCTTTTTTGTTTAATTCCTCTGCATACGCACGGTCAGCCATAGATTTTGTGTTAATGTACACATTCAGGCTTGCTCCCTTAAGAGCTGCTTTGCAGAATGCAGCACCTACACCAGCATCACTGATTGCAAGCTTAGAACCTTTTGCTCCGAACTCAACGATAAGTTCAATAGCCTCGCAGCATTTCTCCATGATCTCCATAGGAACAGAGCATGCTTCCTTGAGGGCAGCTTCCATTACTCGAGCCTTCTCAGCCTTCTCTTCTTCTGTCTCTCTCGGCATTCCGTAAGCCTTGGAAAGAGGCTCAAAAACTTCCGCATCTCTCTCGATCAGATGAAGGAAATCTTTCTGAAGCTGATCACATTTCTTTTTCAGCTCCCACATTTCATCTTCTACATCTGCATATTTTTTCTTACCGACAGTAAGGCTTCCAACCATGTTCCCAAGAGCTGTACCAACAGCAGCTACAAGGGCAGATGCACCGCCGCCGCCTGGAACCGGTGCCTTGGAGCTTAATACCTCGACAAATTCAGTACATGTACTGGTAGAAAATCCCATAGGACTCTCCTCCTTATATTCTTATTTTAGCACTCTTTAGAGCCCATTGGGGGCTTTATAAAAAGCCCCCTCCGGTTGTTTTTGATCTTATGTTCCGATTAGAAGAGACCTGTGATCTTACCTGTCTCATCTACATCGATCTTGGTTGCTGCCGGAACTTTCGGGAGACCTGGCATAGTCATGATCTCACCTGTCAGAGCAACGATGAATCCTGCACCTGCGGAAATCTTCAGGTTACGTACTGTTACCTCAAAGTCTGTCGGTGCACCAAGTTTTGTCTGATCATCAGTCAGACTGTACTGTGTCTTAGCAACACAGATCGGGCAGTTGCCAAATCCAAGTGCTTCCAGCTGTTTTGCCTGTTTCTGAGCATTTGCTGTAAGAACAACTTTCTTACCACCGTAAACTTTCTGTACGATGTTATTCAGTTTATCCTCGATGGATCCCTCAAGCTCATAAGCATATGTGAAGTCATTCGGCTCCTCAACAAGACGGATTACTTCCTCAGCAAGCTTCATGCCGCCTTCGCCGCCTTTTGCCCATACCTCGGAAAGTGCAACGTTAACGCCAAGCTCTTTACATTTTGCCTCAACCAGGTCAAGCTCTGCCTTGGTATCGGTCGGGAATGCATTGATAGCAACTACACATGGAAGTTTGTATACATTCTTGATATTGCTTACATGTTTCAGAAGGTTTGGAAGACCTTTCTCAAGAGCCTCAAGGTTCTCGTTGTTCAGATCTGCCTTCGGAACACCACCGTTGTATTTCAGTGCACGAACAGTAGCTACGATAACAACTGCGCTTGGATGAAGGCCTGCCATACGACACTTGATGTCAAGGAATTTCTCTGCACCAAGGTCAGCACCGAATCCAGCCTCTGTGATAGCATAATCTGCAAGTTTCATAGCCATCTTTGTAGCTGTTACGGAGTTACATCCATGAGCGATGTTTGCGAATGGTCCGCCGTGTACGATTGCAGGAACATGCTCCAGTGTCTGTACAAGGTTTGGTTTCAGGGCATCTTTCAGAAGTGCTGTCATAGCACCCTCTGCATGAAGATCACCAGCTGTTACCGGTTTCTGCTCGGAAACTTTACCATAGGTATATCCGATGATGATTCTGGAAAGTCTCTCTTTCAGGTCTTTGATGTCACTTGCGAGGCAAAGAACTGCCATGATCTCAGATGCAACTGTGATGTCGTATCCGTCTTCACGAGGCATACCGTTTGTTCTTCCGCCAAGACCATCTACTACATTACGAAGCTGACGGTCGTTCATGTCCACGCAACGTCTCCATGTGATCTTTCTCGGGTCAATGTTCAGGTCATTACCCTGGAAGATATGGTTGTCGATCATTGCTGCAAGAAGGTTGTTTGCCGCACCGATCGCATGGAAGTCACCGGTAAAGTGAAGGTTGATATCCTCCATCGGAACTACCTGTGCATAACCGCCGCCTGCTGCACCACCTTTTACACCGAATACCGGTCCGAGGGATGGCTCACGAAGAGCTACCATTACTTTTTTGCCCATTTTCTGCATTGCATCTGCAAGACCAACGGTTGTTGTTGTTTTTCCCTCTCCTGCAGGTGTCGGGTTGATAGCTGTTACGAGGATCAGCTTACCATCTTTCTTGTCACTCTCTTTTAACAGATTGTAATCAATTTTTGCTTTGTACTTACCGTACTGCTCCAGATATTTGTCGTCAATACCTGCCTTCTCTGCAATCTGTGTAATTGGAAGCATTTCGCACTCCTGTGCAATTTCGATGTCACTTTTAAATCCCATAATGTTACCTCCCTTTAGGTATTTTTACAGTTTTTAATCCCTTAAAACTGCATCTCTATAAAAACAGGTCCCATCCTGTTCTTAACTATTTTTCATTTTTAAAGACATTTCAGAAATGCCTTTAAAGACCCAATGATAACGTCTCCCATAACGGCCATATCCTCAGCCGCAAAGGAAACCGGAAAATTATCAGAAAACAAGATCTGTGAGGACGGCGGAAATTCATCATCCCCCTCCCAGAGGATCATCTGAACTACATATCCTGGAAAGATCTCCACCTGGTATGCAATATCTCCATGATCCACGGGAACCGCATGGATGTGTTCCATGATCTCCTTGAAATCCTTAAGTCTGTTTCCGTATGTGAAAGCCAGGCGTTTGATGCACCTGCCATCAAACTGACGGAGATAAACCTCTCCCCAGGGCATTTCCCTGTATGTTTTAAACCTTCCGCTTCCCTGAGATACATTCCCGTTCAGCAGAAAACGGATAGCAAGGATCTTTGCATAATGCATTTCCTCAAGAGGATAAAATCCCGCATCATCTTCCTTATGAGTTACCTGAAAATCCGGCCAGGAAATATAATAAACGCTTCCCAGGAATTTCAGAGTCAATTCTTTCTTCTCTTCGTCATAAGGAAGTGAAAGACGTCCGGCAATTTCTGCCGGGTCTGCCTTAGCGAACTCCTCTGTATAATGCTCCCAGGGCATTCTTTCTTTGCTGTCTTTTTCATAATTCAAGTCATTTATACTAAAAGCCATGTTTTACCTCTGCTGTTTTAGTCTGCTTTATCTCTTCTGCTGTTCTTCCATAACAGACGGAAACAGATTTGTGTCCGTATGCGGAATAAAGCATGCACCTACAAACTCATCCATATAGGTAGGAACTGTAGAAAGCTCCAGGTAAGTCATATTGGAAGCCAGTTCATAGGTTTTCTTCTCTGCTGATGTGGAATGAAGCATCAGATAAGCACCTGTAAGAGAAGAGTTTCCAATGTAATGGAACTTCTCAAGAGGAATATCCGGGAACATTCCGATATGCACTGCATTGGCCATATTGATTCCGCTTCCGATTCCACCGGCAACATATACATCGTCGATCATGGAAACATCGAAGTCAAGAGAATTCAACATGGTACGGATTGCTGAGAAAATAGCGCCTTTGGCACGAATAAAGTTATCAATATCTACTTCTGTGATCTCAACATCCTTGGCAGAACCGGCTTCCTCTTCAAACGCGATCACATAGCTTCCCATACCATAATGATCGTGACGGATTCTTTTGCCTTCACGGACAAATTTTCCCTTCGGATTGATGATTCCTGTCATAAAAAGTTCACTGATCACATCAATGATACCGGAACCGCAAAGTCCTACCGGTTTGGTTCCAGGTTCACCTACAACCTTATATGTCGGCTCCATAGTTTCTTTATCAATGGTACATGCCTCAATAGCACCGTCTGTAGCACGCATACCACAGCTGATATCTCCACCCTCAAAGGCAGGACCTGCGGAACATGCACAGCTCATCATAAAATCGGAATTACCGAATACAAGCTCTCCGTTAGTACCAAGGTCGATAAACAGAGAAAATTCCGGTCTGTTCCAGATCATACTTACCAGTGTACCGGCAGTGATATCTCCACCTACATAGCTTCCGATATTCGGAGCCATGATAATATGTGCATCCGGATTGATCTCAATTCCCACATCCGATGCAAACAAGGAATTTGTTTTGAAAAACGTAGGAATATACGGTTCCATACGAAGCGGATCCGCATTGATCCCTGCAAACAGATGATTCATGGTTGTATTAGAAGCAACACACATCCGGTAGATCTGTTTCTCCGGAAAATGAATACTTCTGCACATCTCATGGATCATCGGGTTAATGGTCTCTTTGATCACCGCATCCTGAAGTTTCTTCTTTCCGCCAGGTTTCTGAGATTCGATGATACGGTTGATAACATCCGCACCAAAACGGATCTGTCCGTTTCCGGAAGAACTCTTGGCCAGGATCTCTCCTGTTTCCATATTGATCAGGACTGCAGAAACGGTTGTGGTACCGATATCTACAGCAAGACCACCGATCACAACATCTTTCTTACTGTCAAAAATATCATAAACATACATGTCATTTGGTGCTGTACGAACCACGCACTTCACAGAAAATTTACTCTCACGAAGTACATCTGGAAGCTTCTTAAGCACCGCATACGGAATTCTGACACGCTTCAGGTTCATAAACTTCTGAAGTGCACGGGTCAGTCTTTCATTATCCGGCATGGTATCATCCAGTGATGGAATATCCATCTGAAGTTCCACAACATCAAGACTGTTTGTAAGTTCTATGCCAGCCATCTCAACTTCATGCTTGGCATTTTCAAAAATAGCGATTTCTTCTTTTGAGCTCAAATCAGCCACTTTCATTCGGCTCTTATATGCGGATGCAATATCCGGAACAAGAACCTCCACATCTGCACTGATCTTGCTCATACAGGCCAGACGCCAGCCTGCGCCATATTCTTCATCCGAAATATGAAGAGTTTTCTTTGAGTCCAGTTCTCCGCTTTTTAACTGTACCCGACATTTTCCACAGGCTCCGTTTCCGGAACATGGTGCATCGATAGCCACATTGGCACTACGAGCAACCTCCAGTAAATTATCCCCCGCATTGGCAAATGCTTCTACCGTACTGCCATTTTCAAAAGCAAAAGTCACCTTAAACATTCGGCAACCACCTTTCTCGCCTCGTAAAAGTTATTCGTCTTCCACCTGTGGCGTTGGGAGTTAGACTAAACTATATTAGTAAAAAAGAGGCTGAAGGCCGAAGCCCCCAGCCTCTGAAACAGCGCTCCTGTTTTGTTCACACGCCAAATTAGATCTCAAGGTAAGAATCTGCGTAAAGTGTGTTACCCTTGAATACGTCACAGGATTTGATTGTCTCCATAAGACGAAGGTCGTTAGGGTTAACGATTGCAGATGTAAGACCATTCATCATAGCCATAGCTACAAGAGCAGAGTCCATGATCGGACGGATATGTTTTGGCATACCGTTACTGTTGTTGGAAAGACCGCCAGTGGAGTTCAGACCCATCTCGGAGAACATCTTGATTGCCTCAAGAACTTCCATCTGTTTGTCCTGCATTCCTTTTACAACAAGGAAAAGCGGATCAAACCAGAGATCCTCTGCTTCCATACCAAGGCCAAGACCTCTCTCAAGCATGTTCTGGCAATGCATCATACGCTCGTCATTGTCTGATGCAACCATACCGGAAGAGCAAAGTGCGATACAGATCGCATCGTTAGCTGCTGCAAGGTCGATATTGGAAATTCTGTCTCCAGCATCTGCAGAGTTTACGATCGGTTTACCTTTGCTTCTGTTGTATACGGAAATACCAGCCTCAATAGCTTTCTGGTTTGTAGTATCCAGAGCAAGCGGAACATTGTCAAACTCAGACTGAAGGAGCTGTACTGCCCATTTCATAAGGTCCTCGCCATCGTTCTCAGCAGGTCCGATGTTTACGTCAAGATATGTAGCGCCTGCATCAAGCTGCTGTTTTGCTCTTTTGATGATCGGCTCAGGATCTCTCTCAGTAAATGCTTTATTTACTGCCGGTGCTGTTGTTGAAAGTCTCTCCCCAATTGTTACAAATTTTGCCATACTCGTGTTCTCCTTTACATATTAGTAGGATATGGCTATGCAGCAAACCTGCACAGCCGTTTATAACTGCCGGCGATATTGCCGGACAGCTGATTTCTTAAACCTTAAGTTTATGCATCAAGGTCTTTTAAGAATTTCACAAGCTGTACTGCTTCTCTTGGTCCTACGATGATCTCCCATCCAGGAAGCTTAGCCTCAAGATCGCCCTTAAGAACTGCTACTTTACCAGGAATAACCAGTCTTCTGCATTTAACCTTCGGCTCAACATTCTCTTTGATATACTCGGAGATGCTGTTTCCGGAGAATTTACCTGCTGCCCAGGATGTAAGTACGGAAAGTCCGCCTGCATCATTGATCACCAGGTTAAGCGGAACACCGGAACGCTCCAGCTCGCCAGATACTACGAAATATGTAAGAGCAAAGTCTACTGTTGTTACAACGAGAGAATTCTCGTCTGCTCCGTTCAGAGGATAAATGCCCGGTTCTACCTTCATTGGCTTCTGCGGGTCTGTAAATACGTTCTGACGAAGACCGAACAGCGGAAGTGCCTCTGCATATGTCATCTGCTCCATAACGATGATAGAACCATATTTCATAGTAAACATGGAAGCAAGTGCTGCCTGTAAATGTTTGTCACCCTTCGCAAGTTTAACAAGGTTAACGATAGAAGGATAACCAAATGTTCTGTCCTGATTCTTAAGAGCTGCACGACGAACCTGTACAGTATTTGCAAAGGTCTCTTTGATGTCAGCTCCTGTTGTATCAAGTACAAGATTCTTGTTGCCAAGTTTCTCAATAGCTGCTGTAGTATCATATAACTCATTGATGTCCTTACCGGATACACCGAGAACTACGCCTGCATCTGTAGCAACCTTGCTCATTGCCTCGTAGTTGGAAGCGTTTGCTCCGTTAAGAACCGGTTTGCCGTCCTTACATACTTCAAGGGCAGCTTTTGCGATCTCAGGATCTGTACAGCCAAGGATCAGTGTTCTTCCAAGACCTTTAGCCTTCTCTACAAGTGCTGTAAATTTTGCAGCATCTGCATTCTCATCGCAGTTTACATACACAAGCTCTACATGCATTCTCTCACCGATACGATCATAGTCAACGTGTGGGATCTCTGCAAGTTTTGCTTCTACTTCTTCATCACTCATGCATGTGCAAAGTGATACGGCATATCTTGTTTTGCTTACAAATGTCTTCTCATGTCTGAAAAGAACAGTCTCTCCACCAAGTGTAAACTCGCCATCGCCTGTTCCGATCTTGATAGTTTTCATTGGCGGTGCAGTTGCCTCAGAAAGAGATGCTAATGCATCCTCGGACATATGAGGACACTGCTCAATTTTCATAGCGCCCTGTGCAACTTTCATAGAGAAAGCCATACATGTAGGGCATCCACATTCCTTACAGTTTTTCTTTGGTGTTAATTTAAAGATCTGAATACCATTCAGTGCCATAGCTCTTTATCCTCCTATTTATTACGCAAGTGCTTTGATCAGCTTGGAAATTGTCTTAACAGATTCCGGATGTCTTAAGATAACTGCATCAGAACCAGCTGCAAGATCAGCTGCTGCTGTCTCAACTTCCATGTCGATTCCACGCTCGTCCTGTGGTCCCCATGCCGGCATGTCTGCTTCAGAAGCCATTGCCTCTTTAACATTCCATGTCTCAGCGGATACAGGTGTAATAATAGGCATCTGCAGCATGTTATCATTCTGGCCTAAAGCGGCACCTTTGATACGGTCCATAGTAGATACTACGTACTCATATCCATAACCAACTGCTGCACTACCGATATTCATAACGATCTTCTTTGCATCTACACCAAGCTGTGTAGTAACAACGTTAAGCTGTTTAGCAAGGTTGATATCAACGGCAGACTCAGCGCCTACGATCTGATTGTAAGCAAGACCTGCTGCTGCACCGATCGCTTTGTAGTTCTCCTCTTTCTCGGAAAGGATCAGTGCATTTCTGCCCTGAAGAGCCTCTGCAACCTTAGGAAGGAGCTCTGCATCCTTCTCAACATTCTTGCAGCCCTCTACAACCAGCGGACAGTCAACTGCATCTGCAACTTCTTTAACAACTGCGATCAGCTCATCGATAGATTTGTTAACACCGTTCGGGTCGCCGCCCTCAAGAATAAGTGCAACAAAGTCAGCACCCTCCATAGCTGCAGCTTTCTTAGCAATGTCAGCCATTGTAGTAGCGCCTTCATAGTAAGCTTTGATACCTTCAGATACGCCCTCAAGACCCATATCAGAGATCTCTACACCGATCTTCGGGCAGTTCTCTGACTCTGCGTCAAAGGAATAAAATGGGAATGTACAATCCCCACCAATTGTCACAGTCTTATCTCCGCTTCCGATTGTGACAGCATTAATCTTTGCATTGAACTTTTGTGGTTTCTGATTAAACGGCATTTTTCGTTAGCCTCCTTAAAAATAATAATTAAAAACTACAGAGCTTCTTATATTATACTACATAGCACCAGTTATTGGCAAGATGCAGCACTATATTTCTGTTAAAAAATCAACAAACTTTTTAACAGTTTACAAGAGAAAGGATGTCCGCACATCCTTTCTCCCGGATAAATTACATCATCGGATCAAGTCCGAGAGCCGGATGTCCTTTTTCTGTAAGGAATGCAACCAGTGTCTCTGGATCTTCTGCGATCGTCTCATCACCGATCATGTCTGTAAAGTTATCGATTCCGTAAAGCTCTTTTGCAGTCTTATTAAGTCTGTCAGCTACGAATTCTTTCAGTTCTTTTGGCATCCATACGATACGCTCGATACCGCCCTCAGCCTTCATGAACTTCTTGGAGGAAATGAAATGTTTACCATGTCCCATGAATCCAGGTGTCTGAACTCCACCACCTGTCATGGATGCCATCTCAGGGAATGTCATTCCAAGTGGTGTCATGCCTGCATACTCACGGTTAGCAATAACAACACCGTTGGAGAATGGCTCGATACCACAGATACACTCGAAGCATCCGCAGGAAGTCATCGGATCCTGCATGATGGAGTACAGTGTAACGTGCTCCAGAGCACCCTGGGAGAATTTCTGAACTGCCTCATCAACGTCCTCATAAGAACCAAGATTCTCATCGATCGGACGCTCTTTTGTGATGATCTGGCAAGGGCCAGCTGGGTCAAGCTGATGTGTAGCTTTTGCATCCAGCCATGAAACCGCACCGCAAAGACCAAGTCTCTCAGGTGTTACTACACATACGTGACTTGGTGCGAATGCCTGGCAAAGGATACAGCTGTAATATACGTCAACAGACTCATCTGTCAGAGTATCAAGACGCTCATCTCGTTTGTCAAAGATCGGAATTGCAACCTCATGACGGATTCTTGTACACTCAGCAGGATCTGTATAGATAACAACCTCACATTTATCAACAACTGCATCGAACTCATTTTTAACAGATGCATAAAGAACTTCACCGATATGTTTGATTCTGAATCCTGCATTAAATGCGTCAATGCTGATACGGATACGCTGCATATCACGCTGTCCTGTATGGTATACACCCTCGATACAGTTGATGTAGTTGTGGAATTTACGCTCGATAACCGGCTCAAAGTCAGGCTGCATATTCTTACCTGCAACTTTAACAACATATGCAATGCTGTTCTTGCTGCCGAATTCCATCTCATCTACTTCAGGTCCGATTACTGTGATCTTGTGATCCTCGATCTCAGAAGCATCGCAGGTATGTACAAGCTCTGCACAGTCTACACGGGAGCCATCGAACTCAACCTGCATATCTTTACGACGGATGATCTCACCCTCGAATGCAGATGCGAAAGCAACCGGAATATCAATATTTGTGATCTTGATCTTAATATCACGCGCCTCAAGAGAAGTAGCGTTAAATTTGCTTACGTCCTCCTGAACGATAAGGCTCTTCGGTACACGGAAGATATTCTCTGTCTCATTTGTAACAACCGGGAATCCAAGTGCGATAGCGCCTGCACCGCATGCTACGATCACATCATCCAGAGGTTTGAATGCGTTAACAAATGCCGGTACACGATCCATTGTGTATTTCATAAGTGTTCCTGCATCTCCAGGTGTTACGTTACCGAAGATCAGAGCTGCACGGATCGCAACGGAAACTACATGAACAACAGATGTAACATCTTTTCCAAGAGGAATAACACGAACGTTGGCACCTGTCTTCATTCCAGCTTCTGCAACCTGATCAATGATTCCGCCAACAAGTGTTACCAGGATACCCTGTGCCTGATAGCTCTTTACAAGAGCAACACCCTCTTCTGTAGTAGGAGCAGCACCAAGGATAACAGCAACGCCTGGGATATCGCCTGTTACAAGCGGTACACCGAGCTCACGGATAACAGCATCACCAAGATGTCCATAGCATGGCTCTTCGTAAGGAGTTGCTCCGTCGATATATTTCAGAACCTCGATGAACTCTGCGCAGAGTGCTGTAGCAACACCGGACATGAATGCATCGTTCAGTCTTTTCTCTCTTGTCATAAGTGTTTTTACAACGCCAAGAGCTTCTTTTAATTCTTTTAATGTTGTAACTTTTGTTCCTGTTACAGCATAGTAGCAAGGAAGGCTGTAAGCGGTATTCGGGAAGCTGACAGCTTTGTCTTCGCCATACTGAGCGATCGCGCCGTCAATAGCACCCTCTGTTAAACCATATACAGCATCGTTTCCGCCGAATACTCTATCAAATAAAGTCACTGTAATACCTCCTATTTTTACAGAATTGAATTCTGATCAATTTTGTCTTTGATTTTTCTGATTTCAGCTGTTACAGTTTCACTGAAATCGTAGGGAGATTTTCCCTGACGATCAGCATCTATAACTTCTGTATTGTAGTGGATCATTCCAAGCAGATCTTCTGCCGGGATCTTACTCCGGATAAATTCCTCATCCTCCGGATTTCTTACCTTATTGGCCACGACCTTAACCTGAGAAACTCCCAGATCCTTTGCAAGACGTTTGACATTCTTATATGTCTGTACACTTCTTGCCCCTGGTTCGATCACTACAATAAATTCATCCATGCTCTCCGTGGTGCCCCGGCCCAGATGTTCCAGGCCGGCCTCCATATCCATGATCACCACATCATCTCTGTGGATCACAAGGTTATTGATCACTCTTTTAAGCATCACATGTTCAGGACAGACGCATCCGCCTCCACCTGTTTCCACAGTTCCAAGGACAAGCAGCTTTACGCCATTACAGGTTTTTCCATAAGTATCCGGAATATCGTCTACCTTTGGGTTCAGTTTATAAAACTGATTCTGGCTGTTGGCTCCGGTGCGTTCTTCTATGAGCTTACGCATTTTTGAGATTGGAACAATAGAATCCAAGGTTTCCTCGTCAAATCCAAGGGCAAGACCCAGGTTCGCATCCGGATCCACATCCGCCGCAAGGACTTTTTTCCCCTCATCTGCGTATAGTCTTGCAAGTGTTGCTGCGAAAGTTGTCTTTCCTACTCCGCCTTTACCGGTTACTGCTATTTTCATTTTACGTCTTCCACCTTTTATAACATTTTAAAGATCGCAACGGATTAGATTCCTAATGCTGTTCTCTTCTCTTCAATTCTCTCGATCATAAGATCAACTAATTTCTCGATGTCTGTCTCTACTGTGTAAGCAGCACCTGTCCATTTTCTTGTTCCCTCTGTAAGAAGTTCGCACATTTCTGAAGAACCGGAAACATATGGATCAACGCCAAGGAATGTATCAATACCAGTACCAACTACGTAGTTACCGATGGATACCGCTTTTTCAGACATCCACTCAGGAGCACATCCTACTACAGGAAGCTGATTGATCTGAAGTCCTGCATCTTTTGCAAGTTCAGCAGCCAGGATCATCATACGGGAGATATCTACGCAGGATCCCATATGAAGTACTGGTGGGATATCAGCCAGCTCACAGACACGTTTCAGACCTGCACCGCAGAGATCTCTTGCGGATTTGTCCATCAGACCAGCTTTAGCAGCTGCCTGTGCGGAACATCCGGAAGCGATGATAATAATATCATTTGCGATACACTTCTTCATCAGTTCGATATGTGCATAGTCAGGACGGATCTTAGGATTGTTACATCCAACCATAGCGACAGCACCACGGATAACACCGGAAGTGATGCACTCAAGTAATGGTTTGGTTGTTCCTGTTACATCAACCTGAGAGTTTGTAACACCATCAAGAACTTTAACGATCGCTTCTACTGAATAACCAACAGTAGCTTTCTGTTTCAGCTGTGGGATATGTACAAGCTCAGGTTTTCTGTTCTTGAAGTTATCGATAGCCATCTTAACGATTGCTTTTGCATTTTCTCCTGCTGTCTCAGCGTTGAATCTGATAAATTCAGAATCCGGCATCTGAGCGATCGGAGAAGTTGTAACAAATTTAGTATGGAAGCATTTGCTCAGAGGTCCTAATGCAGGGAAGATACACTGAACATCAACTACGATTGCCTCGCAGGCACCTGTCAGTACTACGTTCTCCTGCTGCAGGAAGTTACCAGCCATCGGAACACCACGACGCATAGCTACCTCGTTAGAAGTACAGCACACACCGGAAACGGTGATTCCTTTTGCTCCTACAGATTTTGCATAATCGATCATTTCTTTGCTGTCTGCATACTCACAGATCATCTCAGAAAGACTCGGATCATGTCCGTGTACAACAATGTTTACGTTCTCTTCAACCATTACTCCAAGGTTAGCCTCTGTATCAAGTGGCTTCGGAGTTCCGAATAATACATCAGAGAACTCTGTTCCCATCATGGAACCGCCCCATCCATCAGCCAGACCGCAGCGAATAGACTGTTTTACAAGTGCTTCCGGAAGAGATGAACATCCCATATGAGACATATGCAGGGAGCTTGCAACCTCACGGTCGATAGCACGTGGTGCGATTTCGTTCTCGATCAGTTTTTCTTTCTGTCCTGCAGGCATTCTGTCAAGGAATCTCTGATATCCGAACGGTTTACCATATTCCATAAGACCGATCTCAGCCATCTCATGAGCCAGATCATAGATATCCTTGCCTTCTGTTTCCACGCCCCACTCTTTAGCGATGCGAAGCAGTTTCTCAGGATCTTTTACCTGATAATTTCCGCCCTCTTTTGCACAGTACAGTGTATGGCAGATCTCACGACCATGATCGGAGTGAGTAGCTGCACCACCGGCTGTAAATTTAAGGAAGTTTCTTCCTACGATACCATGAGCATCACATCCGCAGATTCCTCTTGGAGCCTTCGGTGTAATACGACACGGTCCCATTGCACAGATACGGCAGCAGATACCCTGCTCACCGAATTTACAGTGCGGAGTCTGGTTCTTTGCACGGATCTGCCATGCATCTGCTCCTACCTTTGCACCTGTCTCGAGAAGACGGGCTGTAGCGGCTTCAAATTCCTCCACTGTAGTTAATTTGAATTCACTCATTATAGACCTCCTTTAATAGCACATCTATTTTTATTTTTCTTTTTATAATAAGCCCAGGGCAGGAACCCATCCCCACCCATGGGTTATTTTCTTTTTTAAAAAAAGGTTTATATTTCGTTATAAACCTAATTTATCAAAAATTTCAAAAGCTGCTTTTCTCATCGGATTATCCTCAGGAAGAGTAACGGTTGGTTTACCATCGCAGTCATATTCATAAACTGCCTCATCCTGTGGTACCACACCGATCAGATCGAGTCCCTGATTCCGGATTTCCTCAAGGATTCCTGAATTCAGTTCTGCTTTTGGCGCGCGATTGATAATAAGACCTACTCTGGAAGGCTTCATATCGCATTCCTTAATAAGTTCTGCGATCCTGCCAACTGCCTGAACGCCTCTTCTGGAGCAGTCACTTACAAGAATTGCTGTCTCCATGCTCGGAAGGATTCCTCTGCTGATATGTTCCATTCCAGCTTCGTTATCCACAACAATATACGGATAATTTTTCTGGTATTTGGCAAGCTGTGCCTGAAGCAGACCATTTACAAAGCAATAGCAGCCTTTTCCCTGGGTTCTTCCCATTACAAGAAGATCATAATCATCTTCCTCTGCAAGAGCATCCTCAAAACGTACCTCCGCATAATCTGCCTTGGACATTCCTTTGGGGATCGGGCTTTTCTCTGTCATCTCAGCATGTGCGATCTCCTCGCGGACATCGCCAAGAGTCGTATCTACTTCTACGCCAAGAACCTCATTCAGATTTGAATTGGCATCTGCATCTACAGCCAGTACAGGTCCTTTTTTCTTTTCGCAGAGATACTGGATCAGCATTCCGCATAATGTAGTTTTTCCAACGCCGCCTTTTCCGGCGACTGCAATAACATGTGCCATAAAACGGGCACCTCCTGATTTTATATCTGTTATGCCGGCGCATAAGGGAGGTGCCTGATACTGTTCTGACACCTCCGCATCGTGCCGGAATTCTTATTTATTTCGTTGATGATTAGATAAGTGTACGAAGTCCGGATCTGTCAATGATCTCGGATACATCTTTCCATTTGTTTAATGCATAAAGATGGATACCGTCAACACCAAGAGCGCGATACTCATCGATCTGTCTGATGGTGTATTCGATTCCTTCTTCTTTGAATCGTTTAACCTTGTCCTCATAGAACATGTCAAATGGTTTACCATCAGCATCTTTAGCGTTAAACGGATTCGGGAACAGCCAGTTTCTGGAGATCAGCCTGCAAAGCTCACTGTCCATTACACAGCCATTACGTGAAAGAGCCATATTAATGGTAGCTGCCTGATCCAGGATTGGCATTACACCAACATCTACAGGCATTGTCACTCCAGCCTCGCGGATAGCGTCCAACCAGTATTTAAACTGTTCCATATCCCAGCAGAGCTGGGTCATGATATAATCAGCACCATTGTCCTGTTTCTGTCTCAAAACAGCAATATCAGCATCCAAGCTTCTGCATGCGATATGGCCTTCCGGTGAACCGGCTACTGCGATCTCGAACTTATCGCCAAATTCATCACGGACAAATTTAACAAGGTCTGTCGCATAATTGAAGTCTCCACAGGTTGTTGTCTCACCAAGTGGAATATCTCCGCGAAGTGCCAGCATATGGTCAACACCATCTGCCAGATACTGTTCCAACTGCTGTCTGATTCCTTCTTTTGTGTTCTTGATCACTGTGAAGTGTGTTACAGGAACAGTTCCTGCATTCCTGATCATCTGGCATACTTCCCTGTTGGCACCGACATTTCCGCCGCCGGCACCGTATGTACAGGAAATATACTCCGGTCTATACTTCATGAGATGTTCAATGGTTCCCGGCAGGTTTGCCATACCTTTTTCTGTCTTTGGCGGAAAAAGTTCAAAGGAAAGCAGCATTTTTTCTCTCATTGCTTCAGATAATTTCATTGATCGTCCTCCACGTATTTGTATCAGTTACACTGCAGTTTCACGATGCTGTTTGCAAGATCCACCATAAGGATACTGCCTTCTACCACGCGCTCATCTCCCATGATATCTCGAAGGATCAATTTATTTCCGTCCACATCGATCCGGCTTACATTCTTAAAGATCACAGAATTATCTTCTTCCTTATATACTGTTGCAAGACACATAATCATTCCTCCAAATAAGTGGCATCATTTAACCACTATGCTGTCAAAACTATTCTGTCGGTTTTTATTTCAACTCTTCCTTAACAAGTGTAAGGGCAAGTCCAAGTCTCATATTGCCTTTCTGAAAATCTGCAACTGCCTCTTTGATCGTCTTCGCAGCTGCATCCATGTTAAGCTTCTTAAGATTGTCAGCCATCTGATCAAGTTCTGCGGCATGATGCTCGTTATGCTGCAACATGTAGGTAAGAAGTGCTACAGTCTCATTCTTGCAGTCACCGTTCTCGCAGGAACCGCAGTGTCCATCACCGTGTGTATGACAATGGTTATCTCCTTCCGCATGGCTGTGTGTATGGCTGTGAGTCACACCGTCCTCATGGGTGTGCTCATGTGTATGTTCATGGCTGTCTGCATGTCCATGCTGAACAAGATTGCCATTCTCATCTTTGATTAAATGCATAAATACCCCTTTCCTGTATCCGCCGGGCGGACACTCTCATGACAAGAATTTATCAATTAAATTTATTATACATCTTTTCACTGTTATTATCAAGAAAATAATTATAAAATATAGCCAAAATTATATGCTGTTTTTCCTATTTTTCCAAAAACTTTGACAGTAAATTAACTCGATTGTTTCATTTTTAACGAAGTTAGTCTCTTCAAACCACAACTTATTACCCAGTCTGCGCGTCTGTCCAACTCTAAGCTTTATCACTTTTGTAATATAATTGATGTGATTCTTTCATATTTTTGTGCTATAATAGCAAAAGCATGGAAAGCAGAACATACAAGGAGGAATTATTTTGAAAGAAACTGTTTTTCTGAACAACGACAGAGAAATGCCTCTTCTGGGGCTTGGCGTATACAAGTTGCCCGATGACGTACAGGCCGAAGCAGCAGTCACTTCTGCTATTTCCGCCGGCTACCGCATGATCGATACCGCTTCTGTTTATAAAAATGAAGAAAGCGTTGGCCGTGCCATTGCCAAATGCGGAGTTCCCAGAAAGGATCTTTTCATCACCAGCAAGATCTGGAACAATGCGCAGCGTCTCGGCGATGTCCAGGGAGCTTTTTCCCGTAGTCTCGACCGTCTGAAAGTCAGTTATGTAGATCTCTATCTGATACACTGGCCGGTTCCCGGCTGCTATTTGAGCACCTGGAAAGAGCTGGAATCCATTCTGGAATCTGGACGTGCTTTAAGTATCGGCGTCAGTAATTTTGATATCCGGCATCTGGAAGAGCTTCGTAAGATATCCGGGGTTATTCCTGCTGTAAACCAGATCGAGTGCCATCCTTTGTGTTACCCTGCTGAACTGATTGAATACTGCAAGGCTTTCGGTATTCAGGTACAGGCTTATGCTCCTCTGGCAAGAGGTGCATATTTTGATAATGATGTAATGTGTGTTCTGGGGACCAAATATGCCAGGACTCCTGCACAGATCGGGCTTCGCTGGGCAATACAGAAGGGAATTTCTGTCATTCCGAAATCCATCAACCCGGAACGAATCCGCAGCAATGGAAACATCTTTGACTTCAATATCGAGGATGAAGATATGGCGATCATCGATACACTGAACGAAGATCTGCATACTTCTCATGTTCCAGAAGATCTCCGTGATATTCAATTTTAATTTCCATAATAATGCAAAAAAGATATCTGTCAGATCATAAGTAATCTTCTGGCAGATATCTTTTTATTTTTTCTTTTCAGTTGATACGGCGATCCTGTTATTCCCAGCTTAGCATTTCACATATCGGAAACCCGGAAATATTTAACTGATCCGCTCACGCATTTTCCCACGGGAGCATGGGCGTTTCCACTTTTTTATCACGCAGCATCAGGTCCATTACTGCTTCCGCTGCTGATTTTCCTTCAAACAGTACGCGGTTCACTTCCGTTATGATAGGCATCTCCACCTCATATTTCTCCGCAAGCTCTCTTGCAGCTCTTGCAGAATAAACACCTTCCACAACCATCTGCACTTCTTTCATAGCTTCTTCCATCGTATATCCCTGGCCGATCAGATATCCGGCCTTTCGATTACGGCTATGCTTACTTGCACAAGTCACGATCAGGTCGCCGATCCCGGACAGGCCGTAAAAGGTTTCCATCTGCGCCCCCATTTTTTTACCAAGTCTTCCTATTTCCGTGATTCCCCTGGTGATCAGTGCCGCCTTGGTATTATCTCCATATCCAAGGCCGTCGGCAGTACCTGCTGCCAGTGCGATTACATTTTTCAGTGCTCCGCCAAGTTCCACCCCAAGGATATCCGGTGTTGTATACACGCGGAACACAGGGCTCATAAAAATGCTCTGAAGGTATTCCGCAGTTTCCTGTGTATGTGCGCTGATCACACAGGTTGTAGGAAGTCCGCGTCCTACTTCTTCCGCATGGCTTGGACCGGAAAGTACAGCTACATTACCCTGCGGGATTTCTTCTTCAATCACCTCGCTGAGTGTTTTCAGTGTCTTTTCCTCAATACCTTTTGCAACATTGACGATCTTCTGGTCCCTGCACACAAACGATGCCATCTTGTGTGCAGTACTCCGGATATACGGGGAAGCTACTGCCAGAACTGTTACATCCACATCCTTAAGCGCACGCTCCAGATCTGTCAGGACATCGATTTCATCCGGAAGCCGTACCCCCGGAAGCCTGTCAGGATTTTCTCTTTTTTCCCGGAGTTTTCGGGCATTCTCCAGTCTTGCTGACCAAAGAAGGACTTCATGGCCATTATTATGCAACAGGAGTGCCAGGGCTAATCCCCAGCTCCCCGAACCCAGTACGCTGATTTTTGCCATAAATCTTACCTCTTATTTTTTATTCTTACTGCTTAAAAACACCTTATTCTCTGTTCCATGAAACAGTCTTACAATGTTTGCCCTGTGTCTGTAGAACGCCATTGCTGTAAGAACTGCCATCACGATATAAAGCTCAACAGTATGCGCCTGATCCATCCCATATTTTCCCATATGTCCAAAAACCAGGACCAGGATAAAAGCCACCGCATATGCACTGAGAGAGCAAAGCGATACATAATGAGTTGTAAAGAACAGTGCAAAAAAGACAACTGCACATACAATAAATATCCGCCAGTCAAAAGCAATGATCATGCCTACAGAAGCAGCAATTCCCTTTCCACCGCGAAATTCCATAGAAATCGGAAAATTGTGGCCGAGGATACATCCCAATGCTGCATAAAGGGTAAGAAGCGGAAGGATACCATTCATGGAATTTCCATAAACCATTCTCACGATCACAATAGCCAGTACACACTTCAGGCAGTCTCCCAGCAGGGTGATCGCTCCCGCTTTCTTTCCAAAGGTCCGGAAGGCATTCGTAGTACCCGCATTCCCGCTGCCATGATCTCTGATATCTGTCTTGTGGACTTTTCCAATAATATAGCCTGTCTGAAAAAGCCCGCATACATAACCGATAACAAGACAAATAATACGTTCCATACTTTTATTCCTTTTCCCCGCGCTCGCGGATGATAAATTTCAGGGAAGTTCCGGAAAATCCAAATGCATCCCTGATCTTGTTCTCCAGATATCTTACATAGGAAAAATGCATCAGTTCCTTGTCATTGACAAAGATAACAAATGTCGGCGGTTTTACCGCAACCTGTGTCATATAGAAGATCTTCAGTCTTCTTCCTCTGTCAGACGGCGGCTGCTGAAGAGCGACTGCCTCAGAAAGGATCTCATTAAGAACACCTGTCTGGATACGAAGTGTCTGATTTTCGATAACTGTATCGATATTTTCGAAAAGCTTTGGAAGTCTCTGACCTGTTTTTGCAGAGATAAAGATGATCTGTGCATATGGCATAAAGGAAAGGATCTGACGGATCTTTTCCGTATGCTTGTAGATGGTCTTGTCATTTTTCTCAATGGCATCCCATTTATTTACCGCTACGATGATACCCTTTCCTCTGTCATGAGCGATTCCCGCGATCTTAGCATCCTGCTCGGTAACGCCCTCGGAGGCATCGATCACAACTACAACCACATCTGCACGCTCTACAGCTGTCACAGTACGGATAACACTATAGCGCTCGATCTCTTCTTTTACCTTACCCTTGCGTCGAAGTCCTGCAGTATCGATAAAAATATAATCTTTTTTGTTCCAGGTAACCTTTGTGTCTATAGCATCACGTGTGGTTCCTGCAATATTGGATACGATCACACGCTCCTCTCCAAGAAGCTTGTTGATCAGAGAAGATTTTCCCACGTTCGGCTTTCCTACAATGGCGATCTTCGGAATATCATCCTGATTTTCCTCTTCACTCTTATCCGGGAACTCTTTGATCACCTCATCCAGCATATCTCCAAGGCCTTGTCTGTTAGCTGCGGAAATCGGGATCGGTTCTCCGATTCCAAGATTATAAAACTCATATACGTCCATCATATATTTCTGGTGGCTGTCTACCTTGTTAACTACAAGACGTACCGGCTTGCCGCTGCGGCGGAGCATATCTGCCACCTTGGCATCGGAATCCACAAGACCCTGGCGGACATCTGTGATAAAAATGATCACGTCTGCCGTATCAATGGCGATCTGTGCCTGCTCTCTCATTCTGGAGAGGATGATATCGCTGCTGTCCGGCTCGATTCCGCCTGTATCGATCAGAGTAAATGTCCTGTCAAGCCATGTGACATCTGCATAAATCCTGTCACGGGTTACTCCTGGTGTATCCTTTACTATGGAAATATTGTCACCTGCCAGAGCGTTAAACAGAGTGGATTTGCCTACATTAGGCCTTCCCACTATCGCTACTACTGGTTTGCTCATAAATCTGTCTCCTTCTTGTTTGTTTATGTTCCGGAGGGTAGATCACGGCTTCCACCAGATCACGTCCTCCTGTGTCTACGATTACAATTTCTGTGTTCAGTGCTTCCGAAAGCTCTTCCAGTGTCATGTCATCCAGAAAAATCTCCTCATCACCTTTCAGCATGCTGCACGGGATCAGAATCTTCTCTCCAAGGTCAAGACCGGAAAGCTGCTCTTTCAGATCCTGCCCGGTGATCAGGCCGGACACTGTGATCTTTTCACCGAAAAAACGATTCTCGATGGTTGTGACCGGAATCTGCACATTGGGATATTTCTTCTGGATCTCTTTAATATAGCGTGCGATAAAAGGCGCTGCCAGTTTTCCTGTGGCGATCCTGCCTGTCACCTTACGGTCGTCACCGGAAAGCCCCTCCAGCGTTTCTTTTACTTCCGTTTCCAGAAGTCTGAGCATTCCCACGCCATTCTCAAGCTGCAGATATCCATCATATTCATCCTCACAGGGAAGCTCCCTGTCTGCCAGAATATACCATTCGTCTGAAGCATGGATAAAATGGATCCCATATTTCTCCATCATGATCTTCTGCCAGCGTTCGATCTGCCCCAGGACTTTTTCAGCATCTTCCTTATTAAAAGGTTCCAGAGGATAGAGACCTTCTCTGTATTTGGTAAGTCCTACCGGTACAACAGAAACGCTCTGAAGGACCGGCGCATAAGCGGAAAGCTTTTCGAGGCTGTATTCCAGCTCGTCTCCGTCATTGACACCCTTACACAGTACAATCTGTCCATTCATGGTGATTCCTGCATTGTACAGCATATCCACCTTATCCAGAGCCTTTCCTGCAAAACGGTTATGCAGCATTTTACACCTGAGTTCCGGATTCATTGCCTGGAACGAAATGTTGATCGGTTCCAGATGATAGCGGATCACACGCTCAATATCCTTCTCGCTCATATTGGTAAGCGTAACATAATTTCCCTGAAGAAAGGAAAGCCTGGAATCATCATCCTTAAAATACAGCGTCTCACGCATACCCGGCGGCATCTGGTCAATAAAACAGAACATACACTTATTTGAACAGGAGCGATAGTCATCCATCAGTCCTCCGTTCTCAAATTCTATTCCAAGGTCTTCCTCATATTCCTTCTCTACCTCCAGTTCCCACTCTTCGCCATCAGGCTTCTCTATCAGAAGCACCACGAGCTCTTCATTCATGAGATACCGGTAATCGAAGACATCTTCCACAGGCTGTCCGTTTACAGACACAAGTCTGTCTCCCGGCTCCAGCCCCAGCTCCTCGGCAATACTGTCGGGCAGCACCCTGGAAATCATATGCTTTCTTAATTTCATCATTATCTCCCTTTTCTATCCCGTATATAATAACAACTTTGCTCTTAAAAATCAACACTTTGAGAAAACACCTTGACTGACACGTGGGTCTGATGTTATAAATAGACTGAGAATTTTTAATGACATACACTTAGGAGGAATATTATGCCAAACATAGAATTGCTGGAAAAGTCTATGCCTGTTGCCCCGATCCGAATCGCCGCACTTGCCGGATGCCGCGAACTGGCCGAGGAGGTTGACAAAAAGCTGGTTAAATTCCGTAAAGAACTTGTAGCCGCAAAAAAATCCACCATCATCCCACAGGGATATGCAGAAAAATCTTTCCTTGTAGATTGCGAATGCCCACGTTTCGGAACCGGTGAGGGTAAGGGTTACATCAAGGAATCTGTCCGCGGAACAGACCTTTATATCATGGTAGATGTGACCAATTACAGCCTTACTTACAGCGTATGCGGTCATGAGAACCACATGTCTCCGGATGACCATTACCAGGATCTGAAGAGAATCATCTCCGCAGCCACCGGTAAAGCACACCGTATCAACGTTATCATGCCATTCCTTTACGAGGGACGTCAGCACAGACGCACCAAGAGAGAATCTCTTGACTGTGCACTTGCACTTCGCGAGTTAAGTGCCATGGGTGTTTCCAACATCATTACTTTTGATGCTCATGACCCACGTGTACAGAACTCTATTCCGCTGAAGGGCTTTGATAACTTTTTCCCCACATACCAGTTCCTGAAAGCACTGGTCAAAAATGTCCCTGATTTCAAGCTTGACAATGATCATCTCATGATCATCAGCCCGGATGAAGGTGCCATGTCCCGTGCTGTATACTTCTCCAATATCCTTGGAGTCGATATGGGTATGTTCTACAAACGCCGTGATTACTCCACCGTTGTCAACGGAAAGAACCCGATCGTTGCTCACGAATTCCTCGGAGATTCCGTAGAGGGCAAAGACGTTGTCATCATCGACGATATGATCTCTTCCGGAGAAAGCATGCTGGATGTTGCCCGTCAGCTCAAAGAGCGTAAAGCCGGACGTGTATTCGTCTGCACAACCTACGGTCTGTTTACAGATGGCGTAGCCAAATTTGATGAATATTACGAAAAAGGCTGGCTGGACAGAGTCATCACAACCAACCTTAACTATCGTATTCCTGAGCTTCTTGACCGTCCATACTATATCGAAGCAAATATGAGCAAATATCTTGCAAGTATCATCGATATCATCAATCATGATGTATCTGTCGAGAAGGTTCGTTCCAGCAACGAAAAGATCATGGATCTCATGAAAAAAGTCAACGAACAGTAATAAATGCTCCCAGGTTTCCACGTTTCCCGTGAGAAGCCCTGTGTGAGTAAAGAAAGAGCGGATTACAGCAGGTGCAGATGCCCGGCATTGAGATCCGCTCTTCTTTTATGCCTGCATCCAGAAAGATCCTTCGGTTCGCCTCCCACAGATTCAGCTGGTATTTCCCATCTGGTTTTCTGTAAAAAAGCACATCCCAGTATTTTTCTTCAAACGCCTCTCTAAACTGATCGATCACATCTTCACTAACTTCATAGCAATCCTGACAGATAGAAGGACCAATGGCTGCATAAAGCTCTGAAGGATTTGTCTGAAATTCCTCAGTCATCTTCTCCACCGTCACTTTTCCGATCTTTCCTACAGTACCTCTCCAGCCGGAATGAGATAATCCCACAGCTCTATGTACCGGATCTATAAAGAAAAGTGGTACACAGTCCGCATAAAACGTTGCCAGCACCAGTCCCGGCACATTGGTGATCATTCCATCCACATCTGTATAAGGTCTTGGTTTTGTGATCCCATTTCCTCTGTCTTCTTCCGTGACCACACGTACATTGGTGGTGTGTGTCTGATCAGAGGTTACGATATCTTCCATGGAAAATCCCATAGCAGCAGAAAGTCTGCGGTAATTTTCCCGCACCGCAGACTCTTCATCCCCTCTTGTGAAGCTTAAGTTCATAGATTCATAAATCCCCTGGCTTACTCCTCCCAGGCGGGTACTGAAGCCATGTACGATCCCGGGAAATTTCTCAAAAGCAGGATATGTAAGCCAGGTAACCTTGTTCTTCTGATTTACATTCATTAGCTGTTTATCTTTATACCATTTTATTTTCATCTTATGTGACCAGTCCTTTCAACTGCAAAAATCAAAAGCATTTTTTATCCAGTGGATGTTCTCTCCATCAATTCCTACTACGTCAAAACGGCAGGGAGGCAGCTCCCGGTATCCATGTGCAATCAGATAAAACATTGCCACTTTGCTGATGATCCTCTGTTTTTCTCTCCCTACCGCTGAAAAAGGACTTCCACTCTTTCCGTTCTTTCTGTATTTCACTTCAATAAACACCAGATATCTTCCATCCTGCGCAACAAGATCGATCTCACCACTTCGGCAGCGAAAATTTCTTTCCTTGATCTGCAGCCCCTTTTCTTGCAGGAACGCTGCAGCAATTCCTTCATAATAGCTGCCCTTCTGTCTTCTATTTTCCTTCAGATAAACAAAACCTTTCTGTTTTTGATGTCGGTATCTTAAGTATTTTTATACAAAATGTGTGATAAACGTTTTTCTATGTATCGGACTTGGTCCATATTTCTTCAGTGCTTCAATATGCGCTGCAGAACCATATCCTTTATTGGAGGCAAATCCGTATTCCGGAAGAACCTTATCATATTCTTCCATCATCCGGTCTCTGGTCACTTTGGCAACAATACTTGCTGCCGCAATGGATACACTTTTTGCATCACCTTTGATGATGGGTACCTGCGGAATCTGGATTTCCGGTATGGTAACCGCATCGTTCAAAAGCAGCTGCGGCTGTACAGAAAGCCTGCTCACTGCCTGGCGCATTGCCTCATAAGTTGCCTGCAGGATATTGATCTCATCAATCCTCTCCGGGCTGGCCATTCCGATTCCAACAGAAACTGCCCTCTCCAGGATCACATCGTACAATTCTTCTCTCTTCTTAGCTGTAAGCTTCTTAGAATCATTCAGCCATAAAATATCGCAGTCTTTCGGAAGGATCACTGCACAGGCGACTACCGGTCCGGCAAGAGGGCCTCTTCCCACCTCATCGATCCCGCAAAGATATCCAAGATGCTCATATTCATGTTCATATTTCTTCATGCTCTCTGTACGTACACGCTCATCCTCCAGAGCCTGAAGCTTTTTGTGATACTGCTGGATCAGTTTCTGTACACCGCTTCTCTCATCATTTTCATAATGACGAAAAAGGGCGTTATATTCGCCCTCCTTCGCTGACGCAAAACGCGCCTTGATATCTTTCATTGTTTCCATTACGCTTCCTCCGGTCCTTTTGGAAACTCCAGAGTCACTTTTCCCAATTTTCCAGAACGAAATTCTTCCAGCAAAAGGCGGGATGCTTTCTCATAATCAAGCTCTTCGCCCTTTTTCAGACATCCTCTTGCTTTCGCAACTGCAGTAAGGATATTCAGCGGTTTCAGCTCTTCTTCTACATTGTATCTCTCTCTGATCGCTGCCGGATAAAACTCCTGCAGATATCCGATCAGACCCAGGGCAAGTTCTTCGATGTTCAGAATATCGTCCTTGATCGAACCGATATAGGCAAGACGCATTCCAACTTCCTGATCTTCAAATTTCGGCCAGAGAATTCCAGGGGTATCCAGAAGCTCCACACTTTTATTCAGACGTATCCACTGTTTTCCTTTTGTAACTCCTGGTTTATTACCGGTCTTGGCACAGGCTTTTCCTGCAAAGGTATTGATAAATGTTGATTTTCCAACATTAGGGATTCCTGCAACCATCGCACGTACCGGACGGTTTTTGATTCCTCGTCTCCGGTCTCTCTCTGTCTTTTCCTTACATGCCTCTGTGATTGCCGCAGAAACGGCCTTCATAGATCCCTTATTGCGGGAATCAATACTTACCGCATAGATTCCTTTTTCTTTGAAATATTCCATCCAGGCACGGTTCTGTCTCTCATCGGCAAGATCTGCTTTGTTGAGAAGGATCATACGCGCCTTGTTTTTTCCCAGCTCATCAATATCCGGATTTCGGCTGGAAAGAGGAACTCTTGCATCTACAAGCTCAATGATCAGATCGATCAGCTTGATATCTTCCTGCATCTGACGCTTCGCCTTCGTCATATGGCCTGGATACCACTGTACGTTCATAATTCACCTCATTTATCTATACTTTAATCTGTTTACTTTGATCTATTTTATAAAACCTATTTTATTTTTCGGAGAAACTGTAAACCAAACTTTCCCGACAATGTACTTCTTACTGATATTTCCGATATCGCTGAAGCGGCTGTCCTCACTGTTATTGCGATTATCACCAAGGACAAAATATTCCCCGCTTTCCAGAGTTATAGCACTATTTGCAAGTCCTCCATCTGTCATGTCCTGATAAGCTCCGTTTTCTTCATAAACCTTGCCGTTGATATAGATCTTCCCGTCTTTAACCTGAACAGTCTCCCCGGGAAGGCCGATCACACGTCGGATATGCAGGGCTGCCGAGTCACTGGCGCTTGTTTTAAAAACGATCACATCTCCACGTTTTGGTGAACTGACCTTATATAAAGCCCTGTTTACAAAAAACTTTTCACTTACAGAATACGTGGGTTCCATGGCACTTTCCTGCAATGTCACAGTCTGAAATGCAGAGATTGCAACCAGCACAGCAAAAACCAGGGTCACAATAATTTCAAACACCCATTTCACGATTCCTCTTGTCCTGTCATCACGAAGCTTCTCCCTTGCTTCGGAAACAGCTCTGTTTTCCTTCAGATTTTCGATATTAATCTTCTTATTTAATCCCATATTCTATCCCCTGTATGTGTCTTTACACGCATACGCACTGATGTAAAAAGAGGGACAATAGCAAATGTTATTGTCCCTGCCTCTTTACTTATGAAATTATTTTACAAGCTCTTTAACCTTAGCTGCTTTACCTACACGATCTCTCAGGTAGTTCAGTTTCGCACGGCGTACTTTACCATGACGGATAACCTCAACCTTAACTACATGTGGGGAATGAAGCGGCCATGTTTTCTCAACACCAACACCGTTGGAGCTCTTTCTTACTGTGAAAGTCTCTCTTGTGCTTCCACCCTGTCTCTTAAGTACTGTACCCTCGAAGATCTGAACACGCTCACGTGTTCCCTCTTTGATCAGTGCGTGTACTCTTACTGTGTCTCCTACGCGGAACTGCGGTACTTCAGCTTTCAGCTGAGCGGACTCAATGTTCTTAATAATTTCGTTCATTTCTTTCTCTCCTTAATTATACTGGATGTTCTTAATACACATATGGTAACAGAGGACCATCTTTTTTCACAACATATGTGATTATACACTAGATAACTTCTCATTGCAAGGACTTTTTTTCCGGATTTTCGATGGCTTTTACCAGCAAAGGACCTCATGTCCTGTTTCTGTAACAAGGACCATGATCTCCCACTGTGCCGATGGCAGACCATCCTCTGTCCTCACTGTCCAGTCATCGATCTCATCTGTATAGATTTCATCAGATCCCATATTGACCATTGGTTCAATAGTAAAGATCATTCCGGGTACCATGAGTACACCTGTATCTTCCTTAGATGTGTAGCTTACCCATGGATCTTCATGAAACTCAAGACCTACACCATGTCCGCCAATTTCTCTCACAACTGTATAGCCGTTTTCCACTGCATGTTTGTGTACAGCACTTCCCATATTTCCGATCGGTGTCCATGGTTTTACCTGTTCAAGGCCAAGCTCTATGCATTCTTTTGTCACACGGACAAGCTTCTCCTTCTCCGGACTTACCTGTCCAATACAGAACATACGGGAGGAATCAGAAAAATATCCCTGATAAATGGTGGATACATCTACATTGACAATATCACCTTCTTTTAAGACAATTTCTTCATCCGGGATTCCGTGGCATACTACCTCGTTGATAGATGTACATACGCTTTTTGGAAAACCTTCATAATTAAGTGGTGCCGGAATTCCGCCATGACGTACTGTTTCTTCATGTACCCAGTCATCAATCTGCTGTGTCGTCACGCCTGGTCCGATATGCTCTGCAACATAATCAAGAACTGCAACATTGATCTTGCAGCTCTCTTTGATCTTCTCGATCTGTGCAGGTGTCTTGATTAGATCATGGTCAAGAACTGCATACCCCTTCTTTTTCATGAGTTCCATTTTTTCATCAAATGCTTCATGACATTTTTTATATTTTTTTCCGCTTCCACACCAGCAGGGATCATTTCGTTCAATTTTTTTAGACATCTTCTTCTCCTTTTCGCAACTGTATGGCTGCTTTTTCTTTTGTATTTTATATGTTCAGATATGTTATATCTGTCTGTAATATTTTAACCGAATCAAAGAAGTCTCCTATGTGGTTGCAAGAAACAATAAACTGTGGGTGGGGACTTGCATTCATCCGTTTGAATGGGAAATTATTCCGCCTGATTATCATAGCACAACTTTCTTTGGGTGAAAAGTATTCTTTGTGTTTTTGGTTTGTTTTATATAACTTTTTGTGATTTTCAATAAAAAAAGATCGTAGTAGCTTGAACGATCTCTTTTTATTTATGTGTCTGTATTAATTATTTTTCGGTGGCTGCAGATTGTCGGTTTCCACCAGTTGCCATTATTCGCATTCGCCCAAGTGCACTGGATACTGCCGGAATAGAAATTACTACGATCGTCAGTACACCTTCCAGAAGAATATAACTGTAATTGTAAATGATCGGATACAAAGCTGTCAGAGACTTCGGAAAATTATCCGGCATGTAATCCATCCAGTAAAGATATCCGCCAAGTGCATGGAATGCCCCTCTTGCCAAAATTGCTATTATGTATGCTTTAAGAAGACCATGTTTTCTGGATTTTGTAAATAATCCGGAAAGCCCCATGGCTCCAAATGCCAGAATGTAATCACAGCATACCTGAAAAAATGAAAGGACATATGGCTCCTGGAGAAACTGAAAAATCCCATATACAAGGCCGGTAAGAATTCCTACCTTAATGCCATACCAGTAACCGATCAGAACAATAAACAGCATACTGAACAAGGTCACAGATCCGCCAAATGGCAGTTTAAATATCTTAATGTAAGAAGTTACATATGCAAGTGCCAATGCTACTGCACAGGTAACCAGCTGGTGTGTGGTAAATTTTAATGCAGATGTGTTTTTCTGAAGTAATACTGCTACCAGAATTATCAAAATCAGGACTGCAATAACAGATACGGCATATCCTGCCGTTGTGAGACCGCCTTCGGCAGTCACAAGAAAATTAAACATACTCTTTTCTTTCCTCCTTACGATTAAATTGCCCAAATCAAGTTCAAAGGTCAAAGCCTGCACCTCCTCACAGCCTGGTCAGGCTCCTTTGGTCTTACCTATTGTAGCATATGGAAAAAGAGATGTAAATGGTGGGAGATGTATGATTATATATAATAAAAACAGGAGAAAAATCCATGTACTGATTTTTCTCCTGCTTTCCTCTTTCCCTTTGTACCTTAAAAACTACATACATGCTTTGTTGATGGTTAATCAAACTTTTTGAATCAAATTTAACCTGCGTACCGATACTCCAGCGGGGGTCATCTCACGACTCCGTCGTTCGATGTCATTTGCTTCGCAAATGTTCAGTCTGTACCATAAATGGTTCTCCACAAGCAAGCTTGTTCCGCCCCATTTCTGTTACATCCTGCCCGCTTCCTCGGCTTGTTGGTCAAGCCCTCACCCGATTAGTAACAGTCAGCTCCATGTGTTACCACACTTCCACCTCTGCCCTATCTACCTCG